>CAYGHU010000081.1:0-3609 GCA_964349785.1 uncultured Dehalococcoidaceae bacterium
GACGGCGATGCTGCGCGAGCAGCTGCACCACGTGGCCGAGGCGACCGGCGTGCACGTCGAAACGATGCCCGCCATCCCCATCTCGAGGCTCGAGTCCGCGGGGAGTGAGCCGGCGGTCGCGGTGGAACTGGACATGCCCGGCGCCGAGGTGGGCACGGGCTGAGTTCGCACGATACGGCAGCGGGCGAGCCTTATGGATAATGAGCTGGGTTGGGGAAATCCCGCTTAGGTCGCTCTTGAAAAATACAGAGTGCGTTTTCGAGATCCGCACTATCGAACGGAGAGGCGTTCCATTCGACGCCTACGTAGGCGGCGATCTCATGCCAGTTACTGGTCCAGAGATGGAGGAGTTCCTCGCATCGCGACTCGTTGGAGTCATCGACTGCGATCCCCCATATTTGATAAAACCCGTTGCGCGGACCAGTTGACCCGTTGAGATGCGCCAGCCCAGGTCGATAGAGTCCACCGCCGACTTCGGTAATCAAGCCCGCGCGTAACAAGCAGTCGAAGTTAGTCGTCCTCTTCCACCCGGCGATCCCTAAGGCGGAGAGAGTGTCGAATCTCTCCTCGAATGTAGCGCCACGTACACTGAGAATCTCCTTCAGCTCGACTGCATGATTACAGATCGATGCCATGGCCATTTTGGCCCGCTTCAGGGTTGCCTGCGCCCGGTGTCCTTGCACAGAGGAAGGCGGGAACACAATTGCTGCGATGATCTCTTCAGCCGAACTTGCGTCGAGCGGCTCTGCAAAGTAAGGCGCAACAGCGGCAGTTCCGATTAACGAATCGAAACATGAGTACACCGCTACTCCCCACCATGCCTCCCGAAAGTAGTGAAGGGCCCCGCGACACCGCGCAACATCGGTTCGGTGCTCAATTCGCAGCGAGGACCGAGGTGCTGATTTCTCACAATCTGCCGCCCAAGCCAAGAACTGGTGAAGTGTAGGGGCTTGCTGCTGCACTAGCTCCATGAACTGAGCCGTCTGGCTCGATCCGGCCGCAGCGCTGCTCATGTCACATCCCATGGAGAGTCGATGCGGACATGCAGCGTTTCCGGATCGACCCAGAAGACAGCAATCTGGGCCGCGTGGAGCGCGGCCATAACTTGCTCCACTTCTCGACGGTGGACAGCATTATCTGGAAGCGCGATCCCTGCTCGAGCGTCGCCTCGACTTACGATGCGCAGAGCTTTCAGTATGGCCTTGGCCACGTGGTCGAAGACCTGACTTGAATTGAACTCAACCCCGTATCGAGTACTGTGCTCCTTCGAACTTCCCGCACCTTTCGCCTCTATGCTCAGCCTGTAATGACTCGACTCCGCAACGATATCCTCACCTCGCTGAACCGCTGTGAGTTGGCTGAGAACTCGAAATCCACGCGTGCGAAGCTCTAAGCAGACGGCATCCACGACCATGTCTTCAGTCAGGATCGCCATATGGCCCAGCCGCCTGCTGCCTTCAGTGTGTTTGCGAGCAGCATCGCGATGGTCATCGGGCCGACGCCGCCCGGGACGGGGCTGATCGCCTCGGCGACCTGCGACACTGCCTCGAAGTCGACGTCGCCTACGAGGCGTGAGCCGGACTTGCGTTCGGGCGCGGCGATGCGGTTCGTGCCGACATCGATGACGACCGCGCCCGGCCGCACCATGTCGCCCGTGACGGTGTTCGGCCGCCCCGCCGCCACGATGAGGATCTCCGCCTCACGGGTGACCGAGGCGAGGTCGCGGGTGGCGGTGTGGGCGAGCGTGACGGTGGCGTTGCCGCCCGGCGCCTTGTTGCCGAGCAGCAGCGCGAGCGGCTTCCCGACCAGCATCGAGCGGCCGACGATGACGACGCGCTTGCCCGCCGGGTCGTGGCCGGAGCGCAGCAGCATCTCCTGCACACCCGCCGGAGTGCAGGGCACCATGACTGGCTCGCCCTGCACCAGCCGTCCGAGGTTCATCGGGTGCAGGCCATCCACGTCCTTGTCCGGGTTCAGGGCGGTCATGACGGCCGGCTCGTCCATGTGGGGGGGCAGCGGGGTCTGCACCAGGATGCCGGAGACCTCGGGAGCGGCGTTGAGCCGGGCGATCAGTTCAAGGAGTTCGACCATCGAGGTGCTGGCCGGCAGCAGCTTTGTCTCGCTGGAGATGCCGACCTCTTCGCAGGCAATACGCTTGTTGCGGACGTAGGTGTGGGAGGCGGGGTCGTCGCCGACGAGGACCGCGGTGAGGTGCGGCCGTGCTCCGCCTGCCTCGACGTGCGCGTGGACATGCGCCGCGATGCCGGCACGTACCTCGGCCGCAATGGCCTTGCCGTCGATGATGCGGGCCGCCACCTGCGGAGTATAGGCATGCGACCGTGCTAGAATCCCGCTTCGTGACCACTCATGCGGTCGGCGTCGACATGATCGAGACGGATCGAGTCCGGAAGGTCCTTGAGCGGCATCCGGAGCGTTTCCTCGCGCGCGTCTTCACGCCTGAGGAAGTGGCCTTCTGCCGTGGGCGTGTGCCGGAGCTTGCCGCGCGCTTCGCGGCTAAAGAAGCGGTCATGAAGGCGCTCGGCACGGGCGCGCGCTCTGTGGGATGGCGCGAGATCGAGGTGTTGCCGGACCGCCGAGGCAAGCCGCTCGTCTACCTCTATGGCGGCGCTGCCGATCGTGCGGAGACGATTGGCCTCGAAGCGATCGATATCTCGTTGAGCCATCTCGAGGCGTTCGCCGTCGCGGTGGTGGTGTGCGCGCAGGAGCACCCCGAACAGGACCACGCCGAAGCGCGCGAACGGCTGGTCGCGAGACTGCGCGCGTTAGGCAGGTTGCCATGAAACTCGTCACCGCCGCCCAGATGCGGGAGCTCGAAGCCGAGGCCATCGCGGGCGGAGCAGACATCTATCAGCTGATGGACCAGGCCGGCCTGGCGGCCGCGCAGGAAGCATGGATGGCGCTGCGCATCATCGAGGATCGACTGGTCCTCGCGTTGTGCGGTCCCGGCAACAACGGTGGCGACGGCATCGTGGCCGCGTTCCACCTGAAGGAGATGGGCGCCAGCGTTCATGTCTACCTCCTCGAAGCGCGGCCCGAGGACGACCCGCCGTGGCAGGCGCTGCATGACCACGACATTCCGTACACCCTGGCGACGGACGACCCCGACTTCGCGAAGCTCGACGCGCTGCTGGGCGAGGCGGCCGGTGTGCTGGATGCGCTGCTGGGCACGGGTTCGAACCGTCCGATCGACGGCGTGATGGCTCAGGTGCTGGAGCGGCTGCGGACCGCGCGGATGCGCGCCAGTAGGAAACCGGAGCTGGTAGCCCTCGACCTCCCAACCGGCGTTCATCCCGACACCGGCCGGGTGGACCCACTCACGGTGGCGGCCGATGTCACGGTCAGCTTCGGCTATACGAAGGTGGGGCTGTTTCAGACGCCCGGGCGGCTGTTCGGCGGCCAGGTCTTCCGCGCCGATATCGGACTCCCGTTAGAGCTGGGCAGCGAGCTACCGTACGAGGACATCGAGTACCGGGCGGTACAGCGCGGGGTACCGGAGCGCGTGCCGGACGGACATAAAGGCACCTTTGGGCGGGCGGTGCTCGTCGCGGGTTCGTTGCGGTTTCCGGGCGCGGCCGTCCTCGCAGCGGA
>CAYGHU010000081.1:3709-7267 GCA_964349785.1 uncultured Dehalococcoidaceae bacterium
CGGTGCTCGTCGCGGGTTCGTTGCGGTTTCCGGGCGCGGCCGTCCTCGCAGCGGAGGCGTGCGCGCGTTCCGGCGCCGGCCTGACGGTCATCGCGGCTCCGGCCGTGGCGCAGGCGCTCCTCGCGACGCGCTTTCCGGACGCCGTGCACGAGCCGCTGCCGTCCACGGACGGCGTCGTGAATGGCGAGGCCGCGCGGGCGTTGCTGCGCGCGCTGCCGGGGACGGACGCCCTGCTCGTTGGTCCGGGGCTGGGCCACACGCCAGATACCGAGGAGTTCATGTGCGGACTGCTGGCGGGCCTCGATGGTATCGAGGAGCTGCGGGCGGTGGTGCTGGACGCCGACGCGCTGAACGCGCTGGCGGCGCATCGAGGCTGGTATGAGTGGTTCGCGCTGCCACGAGTGGTGACACCGCACCCCGGTGAGATGGCCCACCTGCTCGGCACGACCACGGAGGCGGTCCAGGCCGACCGCCTCCGTCACGCGACCGAGTATGCCCGCGCGATCAATGGCGTGGTGGTGCTCAAGGGCGCATGCACGATCGTCGCCGCGCCGGACGGCCGCGCCCGTATCTCCGGAGAGATGAACTCGATGCTGGCGACAGGCGGCACGGGCGACGTGCTCGCGGGCCTGCTCGTAGGCCTGATCGCGCAGGGCGCGACGCCGTTCGATGCCGCGACGGCGGCCGTGTACATCCACGCGGAGTCCGGCTCCATGGTGGCGAAGGAGTACGGCGAAGCCGCCGGGCTGGCACAGGATCTGTTGCGCGCGTTGCCTGAGGTGCGCAAGAACCTCGATGCCAGGGTGGGGGTGCAGTCGCCATTCATGCCGAGCTAGCGCCGATGTCCTTCGCGTTGCCGTAGCATGGTGCGCGATGCCGCTGCCCGCGATCCGCTACGCGACTACCGCTGACGGGTGCAACATCGCCTTTACCGTCCGCGGCGAGGGGCTGCCTGTCGTCTGCATGCCCGCGGTGCCGTTCAGCCACCTCGAAGCGTCGAGCCGTGAGTCCGGCCAACGACGCTGGTACGAGCGGCTGGCGGAGCGGGCGCAGGTGGTGCAGTACGACTGCCGCGGCACCGGCCTCTCCGACCGCGAACATGGCGACTTCTCCATCGAGGCGCTTGTGGGGGACCTCGATGCCGTCGTGCGGAAGCTCGACCTGACTGAGTTCGTGCTGTGCGGCTTCTTCAACTCCTCGCCCGCCGCTATCGCATATGCCGCGGCGCACCCGGGGACGGTCACCGAACTCGTGCTCTGGGGCGGGTTCGCGCGTGGTGTCGATGTCTACCCATTGCCGCTGGCTACGCCTGCGCCGGCGGTGGTCCAGGCGCACTGGGAGCAGATCATCGACACTGCGGCACGGACGTGGACGGCCTCCGCGGGCGCCGAGGCACGGGCTATGACCGAGTTCTTCCGCGTGTGCGTTGAGCCACAGGCGGCGCTCCGAGCGTTCGCGGCGGCGCGGGAGTACGACGTGTCTGCAATGCTGTCACGGGTGCAGGCGCGGACGCTTGTGCTGCACCGCCGCGACGCGACCTCGCAACGGTCCGGCCTCGCCCGCGGTCTCGCGGCACGTATCCCTGACGCGAGCCTCGTGGTGCTGCCGGGCGAGGCGGCGTCGCCGTTCTCCGGGGACATCGAGGGCGCGATCGCGACGATTGAGCGTTTTCTCGGCTTGCGCGAAGAGGCCATCGAGGCAGTTGGAGCGGCTCATGAGCCGGTGGTGCCTCACCTGACAGCGCGCGAAGCCGAGATCCTGACGTTGCTGGCACAGGGAAGTGCGAACAAGGAGATCGCTGTGCGCCTCGGGCTGAGCGTGCATACCGTGGAGCGGCACCTGACGAACCTGTATGGAAAGATCGGCGTGCGCAGCCGCTCCGAGGCGACGGCGTACGCGCTGACGCACGACTACCGGTAGCCGCTCCTCGGCAGGGACTACGCGGTTTCCGCCACCCGCCACTGCGAGGTTTCCGCGACGTCCGCACACCTCGCGCGCTCTACTCTGTTCATAGGGGGTTCATAGGGCGCGCGAGAGGAGCGGGACCATGCGAGTCGCTATCACGGGGAGCTCTGGCCTGGTCGGGACGGAGCTGCGGAAGCGACTCCCTGAATCGGGTCACGAAGTCGTCCTGGTCACGCGGGGCGAGCGCGGTTCGGCGCCGGTCGTATGGCAGCCGGACCGCGGCTGGATCCAGGAGGGCGCGCTCGAGGGCTGCGATGCGGTCGTGCACCTCGCCGGAGCCTCCATCGGTGAAGGACGGTGGACGAAGCGCCGCAAGCGCGAGTTGCGCGACAGCCGTATCGATTCGACGCGGCTGCTAGTGGACCACCTCGCGACGCTCGGCGCGAAGCCGCGCGTGCTGGTGTGCGCCTCGGCTGTGGGGTACTACGGCGACCGCGGCGACGAGGTGCTGGTCGAGGGCGCGCCACCCGGCGAAGGGTTTCTCAAGGACCTCGTGGAGGAGTGGGAGCGCGAAGCACGACGTGCAGAGGTGCTCGGCATCCGTGTCGTGTCGATCCGGTCTTCGCTCGTGCTGTCAGCGACGGATGGCGCGCTGCCGAGGATGCTGCTGCCGTTCAAGCTCGGCGTCGGCGGGCGGCTCGGCAGCGGGCGGCAATGGATGCCGTGGATCGCGCTCACGGACGAGGCGCGCGCGATCGAGTGGGCCATCGGCCACGAGGAGCTCAGCGGGCCGGTGAACCTCGCATCGCCGAACCCGATGCGGAACTCGGAGTTCACGAAGGTGTTAGGGCGGCAGTTGCACCGGCCCACGGTGTTCCCCGCGCCGAGGTTCGGCCTCCGCATCCTGCTGGGGCAGATGGCGGATGAGCTGCTGCTGTACAGCCAGCGTGTAGCGCCGAAGAAGCTGATGGAATCGGGGTTCACGTTCGAACAGCCCGATGTCGATGCCGCCCTGGCGGTGGCGCTGGCAAAGCTGGTGCAGTCATCGAGTCCCCTCGCGCATTCCGTGTAGGGCGATCGAGGGTCTGAACGCTGATGGACGTCCATCAGGCCGTCCGTTGCCGAGGCGGTAACGAACGGTCCGCTGCTACTGCTCTATCTCAGGGCCGTGGTTTCCATCGGTGGGACGCTCGCGTTCCTAGCCGGGGCTGCCGTGGGGATCGCCGCCGCGGTCGCGGACTTCGGCGTCCTGGCGCTTGCGCGGCTTGCGATCCGGCACGCTGGGTTATGGTGATAACATACAGATATAGTTAGATGATGAATGACTGCCGGACGGGACTCTGATATGATAGTCGCGATGCGCAAGGCTCGCATCTTCAGGAGGCTCACGACCGTGAGTGACTCATCGCAAGATTCAACTACCGATCCTATCGCGCTGATCTTTCCCGGACAGGGGTCGCAGACGCCGGGCATGGGTCGGCTTGTCTATCAGCACTCGGAGGCTGCTCGCCGTACCTATGAGGAGGCGAGCGACCTGACGGGCATGGACATTGCGGCGATCTGTTTTGAAGGCAACATCGACGACCTGTCGGAGACCACGTATACGCAGCCTGCTGTGCTCACCACCTCGGTTGCCATTGTGAACGCGATGCG
>CAYGHU010000082.1:0-7096 GCA_964349785.1 uncultured Dehalococcoidaceae bacterium
GTGCGAAGAGCAGCCTCGGTCGTCGCCATGCCGTATTCCGCCGCTGCGCGGACATAGAGAGCGAGGTGCGGGGGATCGTAGTACGCCAGCGTGCCATCGAAGTCGAAGAGGACAGCCTGAAGCGAGGGCGGCATCACACTATGATACCCGCTGACCTCGATAGTCACGAGACGCGGCGGCTATGACGCGGTCACCGCTTCGCGCTCGCCCATCTCGATGTGGACGATGAGCGTGAGCAGCGCCTCGACGGCTTCGAGCCAGCGGTCTCCCAATCCCTTCTTCGGCATGCGGAGCTGAGCGCGGCCGATGCGCACGGCCCGAGGCAGCGCAGGCAGCCGCCGGGGACCGAACGGCCGGTCGTCGCGTGCCGTCACGACGACGTCGCCGTCCTCCAGCCGGACGGAGGCCACTTCCGACGCGGCGGCGGCGAGACGAATGCGGACGAGAGCGAACAGGTTCTCCAGCGGCTCCGGCATCGGACCCAGCCGGTCCGTCGTCTCCCTGCGCAGCGCTTCCGCCTCCTCGATCGAGGTGAGAGCGGCAATGCGCTGATACAGCGCGAGGCGAGCCTCGATCTCCTCGATGTACGACTCCGGGATGAAGGCGGACACGGGTAAGTCGACCGTCACCGCCCGGGCCGGCCGATGTAGCGCGGTGATGCCGATCGGCTGTCGAGCCGGCACTTCTTCGGGCGTGGGCGCCGATGTCCTGGCTTTCATCTCCTCGACAGACTCGGCAAGCATCTGGGTGTACAGGTCGAAGCCGACCGCCGCGATTTGGCCGCTCTGCTCCGCGCCGAGGAGGTTTCCGGCCCCGCGGATCTCCAGGTCGCGCAGCGCGACCTGGAAGCCGGCACCGAGCTCGGTGGCCTCAAAGATGGTCGCCAGGCGTTGCTGTGCGACTTCCGAGAGCACTCGCTCGCGGGAGTGAAGCAGGTAGGCGTAGGCCTGCTGCGCGGAACGGCCGACCCGCCCTCGGATCTGGTAGAGCTGGGCCAGGCCGAGCTGGTCGGCGTTGTCGATGATCAACGTGTTCACGTTGGGAATGTCAATGCCGGACTCGATAATCGTCGTGCAGATGAGGATGTCGTACTCGCCATCGGCGAAGCGCTCCATCACCCTCGCGAGGATGTTCTCCGGCATTTGTCCATGGCCCACAGCGATGCGGGCGTGCGGGACGAGTTCACGCAACTTGTCCGCCAGGAGATCGATGGACTGCACGCGGTTGTGCACCACGTAGATCTGCCCGCCGTGCTCCATCTCACGCAGGATCGCCTCGCGGACGAGCGCGCCGTCCCACTCGGCGACAAAGGTCTGCACCGGATGCCGGTCGACCGGCGGAGAGTCGATGGTGGACATGTCGCGGATGCCGGTAAGCGACATGTGCAGCGTGCGCGGGATCGGCGTCGCCGACAGCGACAGCACGTCGACTTCGAGGCGCATCCGCTTCAGGCGCTCCTTGTGGGTAACGCCGAAGCGCTGCTCCTCATCGATGATGACCAGCCCAAGGTTCGCGAACTCGATCCCCCGCTGGAGCAGCCGGTGCGTGCCGATGACGATATCGACCTCGCCCGCGCGCAAGGCCGCGATGACCTGGCGCGCCTCCTGGTCTGAGCGGAAGCGGGACAACACCTCAATGCGCACCGGGAAGGCGGCGAGGCGTTCGCGGAAGGTGCGTTCGTGCTGTTGCGCCAGCACGGTGGTGGGCACAAGGATGGCGACCTGCATGCCGTCCATGACCGCCTTGAACGCGGCGCGCACCGCCACCTCGGTCTTTCCGAAGCCGACATCGCCGCAGATCAGCCGGTCCATCGGGCGGGGCGACTCCATATCGGCCTTCACCTCAGCGATGGCGCGGATCTGGTCTTCGGTCTCCTCGTACGGGAAGGCGGCCTCCATCTCATGCTGCCAGGGCGTATCAGGCCGGAACGCGTGCCCGTGCAGCAGCTGCCGGGCGGCGTACAGCCGCAGGAGATCCGCCGCGACGATCGACACCGCCTCGCGGACGCGCGCCCGGGCATGGTTCCATTCCTGCGTACCGAGCCGCGTCAGTCGCGGTATGTGCTCCGAGGGTCCGACGTAGCGTGTGACACGGCCGACCTGGTCGATCGGGACGTACAGCCGGTCATCGCCGGCGTAGCGGAGCTCAAGGTAGTCGCGCTCTTCGTCGCCTACGGAGCGACGGACGATGCCCGCGAACCGTGCGATGCCGTGGTCAGCATGGACGACGAAGTCTCCTGGCGTGACTTCAGCGAGGAATCTCGATCGTTGCGAGGCTGAGCCGGGCCGGCGGAGCATCCGGCGGCGCTTGACGAAGCCGAAGAGCTCGCGGTCGGTGGTCAGCGAGACGACGCCCTGCGGCGTGGCGACCTGCCACCCCTCGGGCAGCGCGCCCTGGATCAACGCGAACGAACCCGCAACGGGCGGTGCCTCGATCGATGCGCGTACGGGCGACTCGATGCCCGCGTCCGCGAGCACCTCGCGGTAGCGCTGCGCCTGCTGTGTGACGGTTACGACCCGGTCGCCACGACGCAACTCGCGCCCGGCGTCTGAGGCGGCAGCCGGGAGGCGGCCCGCGTAGGCATCGCGCGGCTGGAACGGCAAGCGGAAGCCGCCCGGCTCAGTGCCAGTCGCCCAGCGAGCAAGGTCTACTCGTGGCAGATGGCGGTCCAGCGCGACCTCGAAGGCTGCGCGCGAGGCATGTGGCAGCGGTGCGCCCGCACCTAATTCACGATGCGCGGCGAGCTCCGCCCGGCGCTCCTCAGCAAGCTCGTCGAGGTCAGCAACGGCGGCCTCCACGGCTTCCCGTTCGTCGAGGATCAGCAGCGTGCCCCGTGGCAGATGGTCGAGCAGGGTGACATCTGAGGCGAGCGGGCCGTAACGAGCCGGCGACGGCAGTTCGCCGCGCCGGAGCGCATGTAACTCCTCCTGAACCTCGGCACCCTCCACGCCGTCGAGGCGTGCCGCGAGCTGCACGAGACGCGCCCGCTGGCCGAACCATTCGCCTGCCGGCCCGATGACGGTGCGATTCAACTGCTCGCGTGTACGCTGCGTAACGGGGTCGAAGGCGCGGATCGACTCGATGTCGGATCCGAACCATTCGATGCGTACAGGCAAACCAGCGTCTGGAGGAAAGACATCCAGGATGCCACCGCGCCGCGCGGCCTCGCCCGGCTGTTGCACGAGCGGCCCGATGCTGTAGCCGGCTTCGACGAGACGAGCCGCGAGCGTCTCCAGCGGTAGCCGCATCCCGGTCTCGATGAGCCCTGGGCCACGGCCCAGATCCGCTGGCCGCAGTGTGTGCTCCACGACGGCGGCGGTGCTGGCGACCACCAGCGGCTGCATACCTCCCGCGGTAGCCTGGGCGAGCCTGGAGAGCACCGCCAGCCGCCGCATCGTTATGTCGGGATCGGGAGTCTCGCGAGCGTATGGCAGCGTGCCGCGCGCGGGAATGTGCATCACCGCGTCGCCGGCCCAGGCGCGCAGCTGCTCAGCCATCGCCTCAGCATCCACCTCGCGAGGCGCCACGAACAGGACGGGAGCATGTTGATGACGCCAGAGCAGGGCAGCCGTCACCGCCTTGCTGGCGTCAATCAAGCCCAGCGTGACGCGCGCTCGAGCGTCGAGGCGTGCATACACCTCGGTGAACGGGGGCACCGCAAGCAGCGAAGGGAGCAGCAGGCTCAAGTCCACAGCAGTCCCTCTGACCCATCGGGACACGCGCAATAAGGGCCACCCCCGGTGGAGGGCCCTGACAACGCATCCAACATCAAGTGTACGACGCGGCGCGCGCTCGCTCAGGTGCATTGTCGCGAAGCGCTCGCACCTGGTTCCCTTTCCACTCACGTTCCTCGATGCGAGCATGACCCCGAGGGGGAACATGAGGCCCTGGCAGGACGAGCAGCACATCGAGATCGCCGCGCCGCCCGACGCGATCTACCGATACCTGGCGGACTTCAATAGCCATGTCGACTGGTCGGCGGGCGTAACGCGAGTCGACCCCCCTGCTGGAGGACGGTTCGTAGTCGGCGCGGAGTTCACGATGGCGGGAGCTGTGCCGGGTGAAACGAGGACCGGCCGGATTACGGCGCTCCAGGCGCCGATGCGCATCGCTTGGGAAACCACGGCGGAACGCGGGCTGGGGCAGTGGGAGTTCCTCGTCATTCCGGTGGCTGGCGCTACGACGCTCGTGCAGCGGTCCACGCTGCACCCTCGCAACCTGCTGCTCTGGCTACTCCGCGACCGGAAACGGGCGAGACGGCTGTCCATCGATAACCGCACATCCCTGAGCCGGATCAAGGCGATCATCGAAGCCAGCGGCGATTCCCAGACGTAAGGGCGACACCCGGCGCGGCCACCGCCTGACGCTCGGTCCACCTCCATATTCCTTCGTCCCTCCAACGGTACGGGCCGAGTACCATCGGTCACAGCCAGGACTTGCGCTGAGAGGGCTGTCGCCATGCCGTCGCGTATCTATGAGATCGCCAGCGAATACGTGGACAGGGCAGCGGCGCTGCATCCGTTGGGCGCCACCCACATGGGTGTGCCCGGCCACGACCACGAGATGACGGACTACTCACCTCAGGGCGAAGAGCAACGGGCGGCCTTCGAACGGGAGATGCTTGTTGCCCTCGAAGCCGCGCCGATCGAGGGCGAGCGCGACCGCATCGCGCAGGCGGCGATGTTGGAACGGCTCCGCCTGCACGTCGAGATGCACGAGGCAGGCGAACAGTATCGGTCGCTCAATATCCTCTTCAGTCCGTTTCAGGACGTGCGCCAGTGCTTCGACTTGATGCCTCGCGAGACCGAGGAGCAGTGGCGCAACATCGCCGCACGCCTGCACCTGGCGCCCTTCGGGTTACAGAGTTACCGGCGCACGCTGGAGGAAGGGGCACGCCTCGGGATGCCTTCCACGCACCGGCAGGCCGAGCAATGCGCGGCACAGGCCGACGCATGGAGCAGGCGGCGCGAAGGCACGCCGCTATTCTTCGACACGCTTGTGGAAGCGTACGACGCAGCGAAGATCGGCAATGAGGCGTTACGGCGCGACCTCGAAGACGGCGCCCGCGCGGCCGCGGACGCATACGCGGAGATGGGCCGCTTCCTGGTGCAGGACTACCTTCCGCGCACCGAGCCGCGCGATGCGGTCGGCCCCGAGCGATACTCCCGTTCCGTGCGCGGCTACAACGGTATCGAGCTCGATCTGCGGGAGACGTATCGGTGGGGCTGGGACGAACTGCATCGGATCGAAGGCGAAGTCGAGGCGACCTGCGCGCGCATCCTCCCGGGCTCCAACATCGAGGAGGTACAGTGGCTGCTGGAGGATGACCCGGCGCGCTCTATCGAGGGCGTCGAGGCGTTTCAGCGCTGGATGCAGGAGCTGCATGAGCGGACGATCGCGGAGCTCGACGGAGTGCACTTCGATATCCCGGGGCCAGTGAAGCGCATCGAGGCGCTGATCGCCCCGGCGGGCGGTGCGCTGGCGATGTACTACACCGGGCCATCCGAGGACTTCAGCCGGCCCGGCCGCACCTGGTACCCGACCGGAGGCAAGACCCGCTTCCCGCTCTGGGGCGAAGTCTCCATCGCCTACCACGAGGGTGTCCCCGGCCACCACCTGCAGATCGGGCACGTGACCTACCTGTCGGACCGCCTGTCGAGGTGGCAGCGTCTGCTCGGCACGACCTCAGGCTATGCGGAAGGCTGGGCGCTGTATGCCGAGCGGCTGATGGCGGAACTCGGGTACCTGGAGAACCCCGACTACTACCTCGGGATGCTGCGTGCGCAGGCGCTGCGCTCAGCGCGTGTCGTCGTCGATATCGGCCTGCACCTCGAACTCGCGATCCCACAGGGCGACCGGTTCCATCCCGGCGAGCAATGGACACCCGAACTCGCGCACGAGTTCATGCTGCAACGCACCTATTTCCCGGAAGACTTCCTCGCCTCCGAGGTCACGCGCTACCTCGGCATGCCCGGCCAGGCCATCAGCTACAAGGTCGGTGAACGCGCCTGGTTCGAAGCCCGTGAACGCGCCCAGCAGCGCGACGGGGCAGGCTTCGACCTCAAAGCGTTTCACATGCGCGCCTTCGACCTCGGCCCGATGGGACTGGAGCAGATGCGCCGCGAGTTGGGTGGTTAGGAGCCGGGCTCGTCCAACCGCTCAAGCAGCGATCGTGGGCGGCCCGTCGTGGCCCCAAGGGCGTGCACCCGTTCCCGCAACGCCCGGTCCGAGGTGACGACCTCGATCGTCGATGGCTCCGAGTCGGCTGCGAGCAGCTCGATGATGCGGTCGTCCGCGGTCTCGGACCCGGCATCGCGAGCGTAGATGACAAGCACGCCACCGTGGTCGCCTTCCGGCAATCCTGGCCTCGACCAGCCGTC
Organism: uncultured Dehalococcoidaceae bacterium; assembly: GCA_964349785.1. GTDB lineage: Bacteria > Chloroflexota > Dehalococcoidia > UBA2979 > UBA2979 > JAIBBD01. The sequence goes on from CAYGHU010000082.1 coordinate 6,381, forward strand.
CAATACGAGTGTCACCTGCACGCCGTCGCTGGCCGAGTACGACTCGAGCCGCTGGAGCAAGCGCTGAGCGGCGCCCTCGCGGTCGCGCCACCATCCGTCGGGTCGTACCCCAATGACATTCATTCCGTCGACGATCAGGCGACGCATAAGAGCATCGTGTCACGTCGCGACGGGAAACAGGAGAGGCCGCTCGTACGAGCGGCCTCTCCTTGATGTGGCCTGTGGAGAATTGGCTACTGGACGGTAAGTCCAGTGTACATACCAGCGCCATAGTGACCGGGTATGTTGCAGATGAGGACATACTTGCCAGCCGGGAGACCAGCGGTCATCGGCTGTCCGGACGCCCCGCCGGCGACGTTTTGGATCTTTCCCTTCACCTCGATGGCCACGCTGGTCTCATCGGCTTTCCCGCCACTCTGTGGGAGGTCAGCCGCATCGATCTCGGTGCGGATGACCACAAGCTCGTGTACGACCGCGCCCTCATTCTTCAAATTGAAGGTGATCTGGCCTGAGGCCGTGCTGGCTGGCTGTGCGGCTACGGAGAACTCCTTCATTGTCACATTGACAGTCCCGCTCGCCGAACCGACCGGGCCAGCCGCGGGTAGCGGCGCTAGCGTCACGGTTGCCTCAGCGGCTGCGCTATCGCTGTTCGCCCCCTCGCCAGGAGCTCCCTTCTCAGGTTCCGTCCGATGCAGGGCCGCTACCAACGGGCTGCT
>CAYGHU010000083.1:0-7014 GCA_964349785.1 uncultured Dehalococcoidaceae bacterium
GCGCCGTGCGGGCTGTTGAAGGAGAAGTTGCGCGGCTCGATCTCGCCGACCGAGTAGGGCGGATGGCTGGTGTTGGGGCAGGCGTAGCGCTCGCTGAAGGTCAGCTCCTGGCGGCCCTCGGGGGCGAGGAGGAGGATGCCCTCGCCGAGCTTGAGCGCCTGCTCGACGGAGTCGGAGACGCGCTGGCGCATGCCGTCACTGTCTTCGTCGCCGGGCCCAGGGACGACGAGGCGGTCGACGACCACCTCGATGTCGTGCCACTTGTTGCGGGCGAGGGCGAAGTCCTCCTCGATGTCGCGCACCGCTCCATCCACGCGCACGCGGACGAAGCCGGCCTTGCGCACACCCTCGAAGATCTGGAGGTGCTCGCCGCGGCGGTGGCGGATGAGCGGGGCGAGCAGCAGGGCGCGCGTGCCAGCCGGCTCGGCGAGGATGGCGTCCACAATCTGTTGCACGGTCTGGCGTCTGATGACCTGGTCGCAGTGGGGGCAATGCGGCACGCCGATGCGGGCGAACAGCAGGCGCAGGTAGTCGTAAATCTCGGTGACGGTCGCGACCGTCGAGCGTGGATTCTTCGACACGCCCTTCTGGTCGATGGAGATGGCGGGGGAGAGGCCGTCGATGTGGTCGACGTCGGGCTTCTCCATGAGGCCGAGGAACTGGCGGGCATAGGCGGACAGCGACTCGACATAACGCCGCTGGCCTTCGGCATAGATCGTATCGAAGGCGAGGGAGGACTTGCCGGAGCCCGACACGCCAGTGATCACGACGAGCCGGTCGCGGGGGATCTCGACGTTGACGTCCTTGAGGTTATGCTCGCGGGCGCCGACGACGATGATCTTGTCCTGGGGCAACGAGGGCACCTCGATCTATTCACTCATGACGGGGGACTGGGGAGTAGAACGTCCGATCTAGTCTACGCTCGCCGCGGGGGACGATTCAAGAGCGGGCGACGAGGTGGGCCGTGCGCCTCGACATGGACTGCGTTGTGCGGCTACACGCCGGCCGGGTCGGGCTCCTCACCGTCACTGAGGCTATCCAGCCCTCCGAGGTGCCGCCGCAACTCGCGTTCGATCTCGCCAAGCTGGTCTTCGGTGACGCCCATCGCCGCCATGGTGTCGCGGATCAGGCGTTGCACCTCGGGCAGGTCGCCTCGCATGAGGGCTTCGGCCACCTCGAGCTGCGTCTCGACGGCGCGGAAGCCTTCGCGGCGCTGGGTGATGGAGTCCATGGCGAGGATGGTGGACATGAGCCGGGTGAAGAGCGTGGTGGTGCGGGCGATGCGGACGCGGTCGTCGGGGTCTTCGGGGAACTGTCCGGTGACGGTGACCTCGAGGCCGGTGCGGGTATCGGCGGCGGCGTACTGTTCGCGCCTTGCTGGTGGGGTGATTTCGTCTTCAGGCATCTTCAGTCACCATGGTCTTCTTCATCGGTCTATCGTAGCGCGCTGGATCGACACTGAGTTGTGGAGCGAGAACCCCGGTGGTTTGGGGCCATTCGGAAGTCAGTGCTGGGGGGCGGACGTTGCCGATACGCGTCCGAGCTGGTGGTGGGCGGACCCTGGGCCGTAGCGCTCCAACAGGCCTCGAGGCGGGGTGGCCGCGAGCGTGAGCGGGACCGCCAGGGCGGCGATGGCGCCGCACAGCAACCAGCCGGTGGTGTAACTACCCGTGCCGTCCACGAGCAGCCCGACCGCCCATGGGCCGGAGAATGACCCGAGCGTAACGACAAGCTGATTCATGCCGTTGATGGTCCCGAAGTGCCTCGTCCCGAAGTAGTCGGCCAGCAGCGCGGGGCGTACAGGGATCGCGCCGCCGAACCCCGGGGCGATGAGCGCCAGGACCAGCAGGGCGACGAACAACGAATCGGCCAGCGCCAGCAATGGCGTGCCTGCCGCCACGATGCCCACCGAGATCGCGAGGAGGAAGCGCTTGTCGTAGCGGTCGGCGATGAAGCCGAGACCGAGCCTGCCCGTGAGCGAGACGACGGCGAAGATGGTGATGGCGGACGCGGCCGCGCCCTTCGAGACGCCGTTGTCCTCCAGGAACGGGATGGTGTGCACCATGATCGCGGTGGTAGAGAACATCATGGCGGCCTGCGCCAGCGAGAGCATAACGAAGGCGCGCGTGCGGAACGCCTTGCCGGGTGGCGCGCCCCACGTCGTGTCTGGCCGAGGAATCGCTGTGCCGTCCTCGCCGATCTCGTCCGGGATGCCGTCGATGGGCTGGCGATGACCGGCGGGGCGAGAGCGCACGTTCAGCGCGAGGAAGGTGCCGAGGACCAGGATCAGCACCCCCATCACTCGCAGCGCGTCTCGCCAGCCGAGGGCGTCCACGAGCCACGCGATCACGACCACGAAGAGCCCAGAAATGCCACCACCCACAGTCATCAGCGAAAGCGCGCGCGCCCGACGGCGCTCGAACCAGGTGGCGGTGGCGACCATGCCCACGGGGCCTCCGCAGCTGCTGACGCCGAAAGCGATGACGAACATCGCGAGGTAGAAGTGCAGCAGATTCTGCATGTATGAGAGGCCGACCACGCCGATCGTGGTGAGGACGAGGCCAGCGATAAGCACGCGTCGAGGACCAAGGCGGTCGACGAGGTAGCCGATGGCGGGGGCGCCCAACCCCTGCACCTCGGAACGCAGCGCGAAGCCCAATGAGACAGAGGCGTTGCTCCAGCCGAACTCAGTGATGACGGGGTTGAAGATGGTGCTGAAGCCGTAGAAGAACGTCGCGCCGATCAAGACGACGATGAATGCGAAGGAGCCGGTGACAATCCAGCCCTCGTAGACGTTCGGGAATAGCCGACTGAGCAAAGGTCCTCATCAACGGGTTACCGCCCGATGCCTGCTGGCAGCGGGCGATGGGGGCGATCATGAATTCAGTCTGAGACCTCTTTGATATCTCATATATGCAGAGCAAGGGGAAGCGGCAGGCCGTCCGCGTCTGGGCATCGAGGAACCTCCCGTTTAGGGAGACCCCTCGATGCCTCGCGCCGACCCGCGTTAGTGGTTTGGCACGATACCGAGGTAGATGTCGGCGTTGCCGAATTCTTGCGGACAATCAGCGATGCTCGGGCGTGGGCCAGCGCCGAGGCGGTACTTATCGACGGCCGGGCAGGATGCGCCGTTCCGCGTGTCCGTCCAGGTGACGTACAGGCCCGAGGCATCGGCGACAGCGAATATGTAGTCGCCGATGAACTGGACGGCCAGGCTATGCGAGCTCGATACGTTGGGGTCAGAGCTCTTCGTGCTGATTTTGAATGGCGAACCGAAGGAGTCTCCACCGTCTGAGGATTGCGCGACGTATGTGTCGTACTTGACTGCGCCCGCGCCGGGCGCTGTATCTTCGGGCACGTCGTCCATGGCGAGGAAGGCCACGTGTACGGCATCCGATGGGCCCGCCGCGACGGCGACGAAGAAGGCACTTCGTCCGGTGACATCGCCGGCGACCATTGGTGACGACCAGGTGGAGCCCTTGTCCGTGGACTTTGTCACCACCGCGACCGTGTGGCCCGCATCGCGCTCGGCCCAGGCGAGATACAGCGTCCCTTCAGGCGAGATGCTGAAGGAGGGGAGGATCCTGCCGAGCTGGCGGAAGGTCGCTCCTCCGGGGAATGAGAAGTCGTCCGCGATTGGCGCGACCGTGATCGGGTCGCTGAACTTTTTGCCACCGTCTTTCGAGATGGCGATCTGCTGGACAAAGCGGTAGTTGATGGTGTCCGACCATACGACGTACACGGTACCGTCCGGGCCGACCTGCACGTTCGCGCCTTGCCTCGGGGGGACGCCGGGGAAGACCGCCCGCGTCTCCTCGCTGAGGCCGACGGGCTTGCTCCACGTGGCGCCGCCGTCTGATGAACGGGCCACGACCACCTGCACGCGGCTCTTCTCGTCCGCACCGCGTGCGGCGTCCTTGTACTGCGTCCACGTGACGTAGACGTTGTCGGTGTAGGGGCTTCGCGGATTCATGTCCGCCGCGATGCTCGGCTTGTCGTCCGAGATGTTCTGGGAGTTGCTGGCGACCTTCGTGATGCCCGGGTAGGTGCAGCCTCCGTCCGTGGACTTCCCGACGAAGATGTCGGCTGTGTCGAACCTGACCGGTTGCCCTGCCTTCGGCACTGGCAGTGCGATCGTGCTCAGGTAGGCGTTGCCCATGCTGTCGAACGTCTGCCAGGCGTCGCCGAACGCGATCTTGCCGAACGGACTCAGATCCATGTAGCCCTGACAACGCCAGGTTTCTCCGCCGTCGAAGGAGGCATAGAAGCCGGTACCTTGGCCGTCCGGGGCCAGTTCGTCGTTGGAGCTCGCGATGAGGTTGTCGGGGTCCTTCGGGTTTTGCGCGAGTGCTGGCTGATTCTGCCCGTTGCGCGGGAACGGCACCGCGGCGGACTGGTTCACCTGCACGTTCGAGACGACTGGCGGGTCATCGGCGGTCGTCTCCGAGGCGGGACGCAGCAGCAGCACCGCGCTCAATACCGCGAACGCCACGGCGGTGAATCCCAATCGTCGTGCGGCCATCTCCCACTCCATTCCTGTCGTTACGCCTTCTGCGCGCAGTATGCCCTGAGAGGGCCGTTCTTGGACATACCAGGCGATGTTTCCCGCATTTTCGTCCTAGGTTGTAACGTGCATGCGTCCAACAGGTACCACGCGCGATTCGATGAATGGACATATCCAGTGCAAACACTCACGGTGCATCGAAGGCCTGTGCGTGCAGCGTACCGCCTGCGGTCTCTCGCGCTCCGGCTAGCGTCGCTGGCCGTGATCGCGGCGACCCTGGCGGGTTGCGTGCAGGCGGAGATCGCGGTCCGGGTGGACGACGACGGCTCGGGGACGGCGTCGGTGCTGTTCGCGTTCGACAAATCGCTGATCGACCTGCTTGGCTCGTTCGGTCAGGGAGATTCGAGCAGCGAGGGATTCGACCCGAAGTCGGTGTTCGACGGTGTCGACAAGACGCAGTTGCCGCCTGGCACGACTGTGGAGCCATATGAACGAGGCGACTTCGTCGGCGCTCGCATTACGGCCCCATTCGAGAAGGTCGAGGACCTTCCGGCGCTGCTGGACCGGATCACCTCCGGGGTGAGCTTGCCTGGTGACACCTCCGCCTCGGATACGGGCAGCGGCTTCGAGCGGTTCGTCATCGAGCGTGCTGGCGAGGGATGGCGCTTTGAGGCGGTGGTCGAGCCGGCATCGACCGCAGATTCGGGAGGCTCAAGCGATGAGTTAGGCGGAGACCTCGCGGCGTCATTCCTCAAGGACGCTTCATTCACCGTGAAGGTCAAACTTCCCGGTAAGGTGCAGGAACATAACGCCGATGAGGAAGACTCTGGCGAACTCACATGGAACCTCGACCTGCAGTCTTTGGAGCCTCGGATGCTGAGCGCGCGGTCGGCCGGGGGCGACGACGGGGAGTTTCCATGGGTCATCGTCGCTGGCGGTGTAATCGGTCTGCTCGCCGTGGGTGGCGTCGCGTGGGATATCGCACGACGCCGAAGGCGGGCGTCTACAGGAAGCTGAGCGGGTCCGGCGCGGTGCGTCCGTGCGACCGTCCCGACGAGGCGACGAAGCGGGCGGGGACTTGCCTCGATTGACGACCATAAGGCCCGAAGCGTTGAATGGGTGGAGTCGGCGTATTGGACTTGCCTCGGGGCGGGGGTAGCTCAGTTGGTAGAGCGGCTGCCTTCCAAGCAGCAGGTCGCGAGTTCGAGACTCGTCCCCCGCTCCAATCTTTCCTTCACGGGCGGCGGTTCCTCTCCTTCACCTTCGTGAACTGCGAACGCTGCGTTCGGAACGCGCATTGTCTGAGGGTTTGCAGCGGAAATAGTCGATCTAATAAGTCGATCTAATAAGTCGATCTAATAAATAGAGGCGTCCAGACAAGTGTCTGGACGCCTCCCGTGTGCGTACGGGCGCGCTAGTTTAGTATCATTCGCGTCCTCTGCCGTTGTACACGCCGCCTCCAAGCCTGGCACGAGCAGCACGATGAGATAGCCGTTGGGAGTCATACCAGAACGGACAAGGGCTATAGCTGGCTCGTTCGCTTTGTACGCAATGAGGTCTCCAGATCCGACGATCTGGAGACCTCAACGGACTCGATATACAGGGCGCGCTTCGATCGCGCTTCGCGGGTCTATCCGATGAACATTCCCCCGTTGACGTCGAAGACGGCGCCGGTGATATACGTCCCTTCGCAGACGATGTATCGCACCATGGACGCGACCTCTTCGGCCCGCCCGAGGCGTCCGAGCAGTGCTTCCTCCGCAAGCTTGGTCCGAGCGTCGTCGGAGAGGTTCACGAGCATCTCGGTTTCGATGAATCCGGGTGCGACGGCGTTGACCTGGATTCCGTACCGAGCGCCTTCGCGTGCGGCGGATCGGACGAAGCCGATGGCGGCTGCTTTCGATGTCCCGTAGTTCACGAGTCCAACCCGCCCGGTCTCGCCGATGAGGGATGAGATGCAGACGATATGCCCGCCGCCGGCCTCGCCCATGGCCCCCCAGACGGAACTGGTGACGTTGTAGAGGCTATCGACGTTCGTCGCGATGGGCTTACGCCATTCCTCCGGGGTCATCCTCGAAAGGGTCCGGTCCGCGGTGGCGCCAGCGTTGTTGACCAGGATCGTGACAGGGCCGAGCTGGCTGATGACCTGTTGGACCATCGCTTTCGACTGGTCGTAGTCGGAGACGTCAGCCTCGAACGCGGCGGCCTTACCGCCGGCGCTGGTGATTTCTGCTACGACCTCCTCGGCGGCTTCACGGTTCGAGCGGTAGTTGACCGCTACCGTTGCGCCGTGCTTCGCGAGTTCGAGGGCGATCGCCCTGCCGATGCCTCGCGACCCCCCGGTCACGAGCGCTACTTTTCCATCCAGCGCACCACTCAACGTGTATCCCCCTCAATATTGCGCATGCCGAGCCAGTATGAATTGTCCACCAGCGAAACTGGGCACGACGATGCCTTACGGTAACGCGTACGGCGCTTTTTTGTATAGCGTCCGCCGGTACGGATGCACA
>CAYGHU010000084.1:0-6873 GCA_964349785.1 uncultured Dehalococcoidaceae bacterium
GTTGCGCGACATCGGGGAGCGCCGGGCCGACAAGGGAGGACGGAACAGCCCCCGCACGCGCGTTGCGAGCCTTGCTATCGCAATTGAACTCGGCGCGTTTGTCATTGGCGGCCTTGCCTCAGGGTCGATGACGGAAATACCGAGGCTGGAACTCCATCCGTCCACAGTCGCGGCCGTTGTCTACGCAGCCCCGACGATCCAGTCGCTCCTCGGCAGACTAGAGCAGGACCGCCGCCTGCTCGCTTCACTGGCGCGCTCGCTGGAATCGCGTCTCGACGAGGAATGCGAGTCACCGTGGGGACGGCTTACCGCGCGCCGTCTCGTCTCCGACCTCTCGATTGTGCTGCCAGCGCGCGTCGCGTTGGAGCTTGACGAGGTCGCTGGCGAGGCGGACGTATAACGACGCGGATCAGAGAAGCTCACCTCGAAAGACGGTGACGGCCTGGCCGCCTAGCCGCACGCGCTCACCTTGGAGGCGGACGCGGACCACGCCACCGCGAGCAGACGCTTGGTACGCTACCATCGCCGATTTGCCGAGCCGCTCTGCCCAGAACGGCCCCAGGGTGCAGTGCGCTGAGCCGGTTACGGGATCCTCGTCGATTCCGGATGCAGGGGCGAAGAACCGGGACACGAAGTCGAAGCCGGAAGACTCGGAGCGGCTCGTCACGATTACACCGCGCACTGGCAGCCTGCCCAGCGTCGCGAGGTCAGGGCGCAGCGCGCGTACGGTGGTCTCCGACTCTACTTCGACGAGGTAGTCAAACTGATTCCGTCCTACCCATAGTGCTGTGATGCCGAGCGCTCTCTCCAGCCCTTCCGGCGTCTGCGCGAGCGTCGCTCGCGTCGCGGGGAAGTCCATCTCGATCCAGTCGCCGACTCGTTCGGCGGTCAGCAGGCCGCTCCTGGTGTGGAACCGCACCGGTGCGCCCGCCTCGATGTGGCCGTCCTGCCAAAGGACGTGCGCGCTCGCGAGGGTGGCATGGCCGCACAGGTCCACCTCGAGTGTGGGCGTGAACCATCGAAGGGCGAAGCCGCCGGCGACCGGGTGGAGGAACGCTGTCTCGGAGAGATTCATCTCCAGCGCCACGGCCTGCATCCACTCTCCGGGAGCCGGGCCGGTCAGCAGGCACACCGCGGCCGGATTGCCTCGGAACGGTGTATCGGTGAACGCGTCCACCTGCACGATCGTCTGTGTCATCCCGGCTCCGCATGCGTAGCGACGAACAAGACCTGCTCCCCAAAGGGTCTGTTTGAGTGTATTTCCCGGCGGGGCTTAGCCCAAGGGCGGCCTGCCGAGCATACAATTCGGGCAGGCGTACTGCAGCGAGTTAGATGCGGCTAGAGGGTGAGCAGGCCCAGTCGTGCCGCGATCGTCACCGCCTCCGTCCGTGAGCGGGCATCGAGCTTCGACAAGATGGACCCAATGTGGAATTTCACCGTGTGCTCGCTGATGCCGAGCTTCAACGCGATCGCCTTGTTCGGTAGCCCGAGAGCGATCCAGCGCAGCACATCGAGCTCCCTCGGCGTAAGTCCCGTCGCGGGAGCCACCCGGTCGGCGCGGCTGCCCGAAGACTCATTGGTGAGGCCCAGTGCGAGGGCCGGATCGAGCACGGAGAAGCCCGCTGCCACCGCCCGGATTACTGTGGCCAACTCTTCGCTGGTGCTCTCACGTGAAATCAAGCCACCAGGCATTTCGAGGTCCCGAGCGGTGACCGGCCTCGGATCGCCGCTCTGGACCAGAACGATGGAGGGAAGTAAGAGCAACTGCGCGAGCCTCGTGACCTCTCGCTCTTCGCTGTCGTTGCCGATGTCCGCGATGAGCACGTGCGCCGCGACATCGGTCGCTTCCGACCCCGTGGCCGCGCCGAGCTCGCCGGTCACTTCGAAGCCGCCTTCGCGCATGAGTTTGCTCAGGCCGGCGCGTAACGCCGGGTATGACGCCCAGACGAGGACGCGGAGCGGTTCGGCAGGTACCATCTCGGCTCGCTAATCGCGCACCCCGAGCGTCACGGACAGCTCATGACGTACGCCACCACGGATCAACTGTAGCCGTACCAGCGATCCAACGCGCTCTAGCCCCAGAGGATGCTGAAGGTCCACAGCGTCAGCGACAGCCGTCCCTTCGATGCCGACGAGGATGTCGCCGACGAACAGTCCCGCTCCGGCGGCTGGAGTATCGGTTTCGACGTTGACGATCAACAACCCGGTCGTCTGCTCGCCGAACTCACCAGCCAGCGTCGGCGGGATGTGCACTGGCTGACTCGCAATCCCGAGGTATGCGCGGCGTACCCGGCCGTGTGTGCGGAGCAGGTCGACGACCTTCGTCACTGATCCCGCGTCGATGGTGAAGCCCTGTCCGAAAGCCTGCCGGGCGAAGCGGAACGCGCGCGGCCCGCCAATGAGCGAGATATCGATGCCGATGACGCGTCCGTCCACATCCACGAGCGGCCCGCCCGAGAAGCCCGGGAAGAAGGTCACGTCGGTCCGCAGATACCCCTCGATCTGGTTTGGGCCGAGCCTCAGTCGCATCATGCCTGTCGCCGCCTGAGGCCCGCTGATCGCGCTGACTACCCCGAGGGATGCCTGTGGGGCGCCCATCATCGGCCTTCCTATCGCCAGTACGAGGTTACCGACCTGCACCGAGCCTGGCGGCGCCACTTCGGCGGATGGCAGGTCCGTCTCCTCGATTCGTATCAGTGCGAGATCGGAGCCGGGGTCTCGCCCGACGAGTTGTGCCTGCACATCGCGGCCGTCGGGCAGGCCGACGGTAATGTCGTCCTCGGTCTCGATGGCATGGTCGGCAGTCACGATCAGTCCGTCCGCGGACCAGACAACGCCGCTCGCGGGGATGTGACGCCGCGCGGCGATGAGCACCGTTGAGGCGCTCGCGCGCTCTACGGCCGCCGCGAGGCCATCCGAGAATTGACGCAGATCCGATGCGTTGTCTGTGGTCATGTGTCGCCCCTTTGCCTCGATTGTTGGGATATAGAGCATCGGCCTTGCGGATAAGCGCCGGATCACCTGAACGGTCAGTACGGACCTGCCAGTTGGAGCAGGACAGGGGTGTTTGGCTGCGCCGCGGTCAGGAAAGACGGTAGGATCGATGCTGATCCGCCTCGACAGAATCGGACGACGCCGTGTTCCCCGTCAGCGACCTCAACCCAACGCGCATCTTCCCGTACATGACGCTGGCGTTGATCGCCGCGAATGTCGCCGTGTTCTTCTTCTGGCAGCCGCATGGCGGCGGGGAAGCCGAGGCGGAGTTCGTCTTCTCGAACGCCGCGATCGCGTGCGAGGTGACCACAGGGCATCCGCTTACCTTCGAGCAACTCGCGACCGGCAGTTGTAGCGACAGCAAGCGAGGCGAGGAGATATTCCCGGAGAAGCGCGTCGAGCTGTCCGTCTTCGTCTCCATGTTCCTTCATGGCGGGACGTTTCATCTGCTGAGCAACATGTGGTTTCTGTGGCTGTTTGGGAACAACATCGAAGAGGCGTACGGCTCTCTTCGCTTCCTTCTCGTGTATGTCGCTGCGGGGATCGCGGCCGCCCTCGGGTTCATCGCGCTGCACCCTGAGAGCATGACGCCGCTGGTGGGCGCTTCCGGCGCGATCGCTGGAGTGCTGGGTTCCTACCTGATCTTATTCCCTGGGCGTTGGGTCATCTCGATCGTGGTCTTCACATTGCTGCCTGTGCCGGCCATCGTCTTTCTAATGCTCTGGTTCATACTCCAGTTCGGGGTGAGCGATCCCGGTGTGGCGTGGGAAGCGCACGTTATAGGCTTCCTCTTCGGGACGGTGCTTTCGATCATCTTCCGTGGCCCCCTGCTTGGCCGCCACCGCCGATTGCACGGCGTGTACACGTGACGGCCGCTTCGAGTTATGCGGTGCCGATCAGCCTGAGTGCGATGGCTTCCGCGAGGCACCCGCGGCGCAGTTCCTCGAGATCCTGGCTTTCGTCCGGGCCGTGCCAGCGGCTTGTGGGATCGCCGACACCGGTCAGCAGGATGCTGGCCTCGGGGTAGCGTTCGGCCAGCGCGGCAACGAGCGGGATGGTCCCGCCTACCCCCATGTCAATCGCCGACTGTCCCCAGGCTGCGGCCAAGCCTTGGTGAAAGGCCTCGTAGCTTCGGCCTTTAATCCGCAGCTCGAACGGATCGGCCTGTGCTCCGGGGACGAAACGCAGATCAGCTCCCCATGGCACGCGGGCACGAAGATGAGCCTCAAGCGCCCGCATCGCTCTTCGAGGATCGTCGCCCGGCGCGAGCCGGACGCTGACCTTGGCCCGGGCCACCGGCACGAGCTGGTTGATCGCTTCCGCTACAGGCGGTGCGTCGATCGCGAGCACGGCGATAGCGGGCTGCATCCAGATCCGCGAAGTGAGCGTCCCGCTGCCGGCCAGCCGCAGCCCTTCGACGACGCTCGCCTGCTCGCGCAGCTCCGCTTCGGTCAGGTCGAGCGCGAGCGCGTCGCGGGAGACCAGGCCCTCGACCGTCGGGCGGCCGTGCTCATCGTGCAACGTCGCGAGGAGGTGCGCGAGGACGGTCAGCGCGTCGATCAGCGGCCCGCCGAACATCCCGCTATGTACGCCATGCTGGGCGGTACGCACTTCCACCACACAGTCAATGAGACCTCGAAGGGAGGTGGTGAGCGCTGGCTGCCCAATGCGCCAGTTCGCCGAGTCCGCGATCACGACCGTGTCCGCCCCGAGCCGGTCGCCGTATCTCGACAGCAATTCGGCCATATGAGGAGAACCGATCTCTTCTTCCCCCTCAACGATGACCTTCACGTGTACCGGCATCGCGTCACGAAGCGCCGTAAGCGCCGCGACGTGGACCATCAGCCCCGCTTTGTCATCGGAGGAGCCTCGGCCATACAGGCGGCCACCGCGTTCGACGGGCGTGAATGGCGGCGAGGTCCAAGCGGCCTCGTCACCCGGCGGCTGGATATCGTGGTGTGCGTACAGCAACACGGTCGGGGAGCCTGGCGGCCCCGGTGCCTCGCCGAAGACAGCGGGATGGGCGCCTTCTATCTCCAGCAATGAGACTGACCGCAAACCGGCTCCTTCGAGCAGAGTCGCCGTGAGCTCGGCGGATGCGCGCACGGGAGCCGGGTCGAAGTCTGGTGCGCTGACGGACGGGATGGAGACGAACCGCGCGAGGCCAGCTTGGACCGATGGGAACAGTCCGTCGATGGCGGCGATGAGGTCTTCATGCATAGGCGCAGGGTACCAGCCGTGGGTTGGACTGGAGAGGTCACCTCCGAGGCGGCCTCTCCATGAGCTTTGGACGGAGTGCTACTTCACCAACTTGGGGGCCGGGCTCTCTCCACGGACGATGCGCTTGAACCCCTCGCTGGCGACGAAGCGTGGCACTTTGGTCGCCGCAACCTTGAGCGCTTCGCCCGTGCGAGGGTTGCGGGCCATACGGGCTTTTCGCGCGACGCGGCTGAATTTCCCGAGGCCAGGGTAGGAGATGTCCTTTCCGGACTTCACCGACGCCTGTACGACGTCACGGAAGCCGTTCAGGACGGTTTCAACCTCCCGAGGGGAAGTCCCTGCGTTCTTGGCTACCTGAGCCACTAACTCCGCTTTCGTCACCTTGTCTCTCCTTCTGCGTGTCCTGTGTGCGATGCCGTGTATCGATGCGTCCCGGCCGCACTTGCTGGGCTATCTAATGCTAAAGCGCTGCGCGGGTTACTGGAAGGTGCCTGATGGAAAAATTTTCAAGGCAAATAAGGGCTTCCGGTACACCGGAGTATGAATCGAGCTGAAAAACAAGGGTTTCCGCAGCAGGGGTTCAGGAGCACCTGTCCTCACCCGTCTTCACGCGATCTGAAGGTATTGGACTGCGGTTGCAACATTACCGGCGGCTGGGCGCATTTGCTGGCGTGTGATGCCTCTGGTACTTTCAATCTCGGCGGGGACATAGGGACACTGATCGAATGCGTATCCCCGCGCTTCGGCTGCCTGCTTTTGGCCCCGCGCATATGGTGCTGGCGGTGGCCGCCCTTCTGCTTGGCCTTTTTGTCTATGCCGCGATGCAGACCGCGACCCAGACCTATCGTCTCCACGACGAGCGCCGCGACCTCACGCATGAAGTCGAGGTACTGCGCCAGCAGAAAGCGGAACTGGAAGGCCTGCAGGAGTACCTCGCATCCGACGAATATGTGGAATCTGTCGCGAGGAGCCAGTTTGGCCTCGTGAAACCGGGGGAGACGGCGGTCGTCGTGGATGCTCCGCTCGCGCCGGCCTCGACCAAGACGCCCGGAGAGCGCTGGTGGGAGTCTTTGTTCTCACCCTGACAGCACATGTACTGAGGCCGGGTGTGAGATAGGCTGACGGGCATGGGCGACGCTCTCCCCTCGAACCGTCTCACGGCTGCTTTCGAGCGGCGCGCGCGCGAGGCGCTCAACGCGCGCGTGGATCGCCGTGCGGCGGTCGTCGTCGCCTGCTCAGGTGGGCCCGATTCCACAGCCGCGTTGATCGCGGTCGCGCGGTCGCGCGGCGCGGGCGCAGGCAAGATCACCGCGGCAACATTCGACCATGGGATCCGAGCTGAGACGGAGACTGCCGCCGACCGGGCGGCTGTAGAGAGCATCGCGAGTCGGCTCGGCGTGCCATGCCTGCACGGCGAAGCCACCGGATTGACTGCGGTCGCCTCGGAAGCGGCGGCGCGCGAGGCTCGCTATCGCTGGCTGGCGGATGCCTGCCGGGCAACCGGAGCTCGCTATTGTGTCACCGGCCACACGCTCGCTCACCAGTCAGAGACGGTACTGATGCGCCTCGTCCGGGGGACCGGGCTGGGCGGGGCCGCGGGCATGGCGTCCAGCGCGGCTTGGCCCGTCAACTGCGGTGCCGATGAGCTCCGGGTTGTAC
>CAYGHU010000085.1:0-6762 GCA_964349785.1 uncultured Dehalococcoidaceae bacterium
CTGGTGGTCGGCAGGCTGCGTGAGGACGCGGCGCATCCGTACTCGGTCGGCGTCCCCGCCGGTTTTTACGACTCGCTCACCGTGCTGCCGTCAGGGGAGGAGACAGCGCTTCGCGAGACGCTGGCGCGGCGAGATGTGGCGGCGGTGATCGTCGAACCGACGGGCGCCCACTGGGGGACCCACCCGCTCCCATCTTCCTACCTCCATGCGGCGAGCGAGGCATGTGCTGAGACCGGGACACTGTTCATTATGGACGAGGTAATCACGGGGTTTCGGATGGCGCCTGGCGGAGCGCAGGAGCGTTACGGTGTGCGTTGCGACCTCTCGACGCACGCGAAAATTCTCGCTGGTGGGTTGCCCGGCGGATGCGTCACGGGGCGGGAAGACGTGTTGTCGATGATCGAGATCCGCGAGGATGCAGAGTGGAACGTGCTGCGGAGGGTGTCGCACCAGGGGACGTACAACGCGAACCCTGTCTCAGCTGCCGCCGGCGTCACTGCGCTTCGCCTAATCGCCAAAGGCGGTGAGACGGAGCGGGCAGACGCTTTGGCGGTGCGGCTCGTCCGAGGCCTCAACGGGCTGTTCCGTGAGCTCACTGTGCCGGGATCCGCATGGGCCGTGTCCTCGATGTGGCATCTCAATCTCGGATATGAGGCACCGGTCCCCCTAGATACCGAATGGGACTCCCTCGAGGAGCCGCTGGGGGTAGCGGATGCGCTGTTGGCCCCGTTGAAGTGGGCCCTGTTCAACCACGGCGTCGACTTGATGGGGGTCGGCGGCATGCTCTCCTCGGCACATACCGACGTGGATGTGGACGTGACCATCGAGGCGTTCCGGGCGGCGATCGGAGACCTGCGGGCGGACGGATTGTTGGGCTGACAGTGTGCTGTGCGTCCGGCAGCCGCGCAAAGCGTTCGGCGAGAGCCTATCGAGTTCATGTGCAAATGTAATGGATAGGGGTGGGCGGAAGGGTGAAAAGCCTGCCATAATGCCCGCCTATGCGGCGGGGGTCACTCTAGATGCCATGGCGTACGTTGCGCCACAGCCTGTTCGTGTGCGGGCTTTCGTTGCTGATCGCCCTCGGCGCCGCACTGGCCGGGACGTTTATGCATCAGGATGACGCCCCGAACCTCACCCGAGCGGCCGCATCTACTCCAGCTCGCGAAGGCGAGTCGACATCGATAGGCGTGCTGACCAAGTTTGCGAAGCAGTCTTCCACTGCTGAACAGCGAGCACTCCTCCCCGAGAGCCTCGTTGCGGTCTCGGGTACAGAAGCGCCAGCCATAGCTACCCTGTCCCCGACGGCAGAAGTCTCCGGCGAGACAGCCGGACGAGCCAACGAAGCAGCGTCCGAGACGCGAGTGACATCTGCGCTGACCAGTGGCCCCGCCATCACCGAAGTACCGGCGGAAGAGCCAGCACCTGTCGTGTCTGCATCGCGATTCCGCGCCCGGCCGACTGGGTCCAGCACGTCATCAACTGGCTCCCAGGCGGCGTCGCAGCCGCTTCAGCCCGGCGATCGACTGACTGTCCCTGTCACCTTCTACTACTGCGAGGACACGACCAATGGGCAACGCGCCGGCGACGGTGGTGGATTTTGTGGCGCCATGCGTAACGGTGCGGTGGTGCACTCGGGCGCTGCGGCCTGTGACAGGGCGTACCTGGGGCAGAAGTTCCGCATCGAAGGTGACCCTACCGATCGCGTGTATGTCTGCGCGGACACGGGTAGCGGTATCCACCAGCAGCATCGAGACATCTGGTTCATGAGCAACGGCGAAGGATGGGCCTGGCAACAGGTTGTCGGGACATCAGCCGTAATCCAGGTTTTACCTTAAGCGGGTTTCATTTCCCCAATCCGAGGCCTAACCTCGATAGATGTTGTGGTGATATGCGTTCGTGTTCTTTCGTGCTTGTGTGCACAAGAACAGAGCGGTAGAATCACAAACAGGATATCAGCAGGGATGATGTGCCCTGGCAAGGAAGGAATCCAGTTATGACCCCAAACCTAGAAGCGGCAGAGCGAGAGCGACGGCGAGCGACGGGCCAGCGTTTGCGGCAGTGGCGGATCAAGCGAGAGCGTTCGCAGGCCGAGATCGCCCGGGCGTCTGGCATCACGCAAGCGTCGCTTTCGAACTACGAGACGGGCAAGCGCGAGCTACCGCTCTCGACGGCGCTGTCGGTTGCTGCGGCGCTCGACATTTCGCTGGGCGACGTGCTTGAAGTGCCGGACATCATCGTGCTGCGCGACTCGCGGCTCGGCAGGGTTGTGAAGACGCTGGTCGACCGGCCAGATCTTCTTGACTCTATCGCGCCCCGGCGCATTGAGGCAGAAGCTGCTTCCTGAACGGCAGACAAAGTCACAAAGCAAGAGGCCCCGCTCAGCGGGGCCTCTTGCTTTGGTCAGGGCTGTATCCAGAAACGTATACTGGACAGAGGCATCCAGGTGGCCCGCCGCCCGGACGCGTACATAGCTCCTCCTGCCGGCGCCAGCCGTTGTGCGGTCCGGAGTCGTTCCGGGATGAAGGGGGTCGGTTTTGGCGAATGAGCAACCCGCGACACTGGGTGCCTTGCGCGCATCCGGGTATCGCGTCCTTCCTATCCGCGAAGAGATCCGGAAGAACCTGATCGCGAGCCTCGAAAAAGGGGTACGCCTCTTTCCGGGGATCATGGGCTACGAGGAAACCGTGCTTCCCCAGTTGGAGAACGCGATCCTCTCCGGTCACGACATCATCATGCTCGGCGAGCGCGGCCAGGCGAAGTCCCGGATCATCCGCAGCCTGACCTCTTTACTGGACGAATGGACGCCGGTGCTCGCGGGGGTGGAGATTCCCGAGAATCCGTTTGCGCCGATCAGCGAGCAGGGCCGGCGATTGGTAGAAGAGCTTGGCGACGATGCCCCGATCACATGGATGCATCGCGACGAGCGATACGGAGAGAAGCTCGCGACGCCGGATATCACCATCGCCGACCTGATTGGCGAGGTGGACCCGATCAAGGTGGCGGAGGGGCGGTATCTGTCCGACCAGTTGACCATCCACTACGGTCTCATCCCCCGGACGAATCGGGGCATCTTCGCGATCAACGAGCTTCCCGACCTTGCGGAGCGGATCCAGGTTGGCCTTCTGAACGTCATGGAGGAGCGCGACATCCAGATCCGTGGTCACAAGGTCCGGCTTCCACTCGATGTGTTTATCGTGGCGACCGCGAATCCTGAGGACTACACGAACCGCGGCAGGATCATCACGCCGCTCAAAGACCGCTATGGTTCGCAGATCCGGACGCACTACCCCAGGACCGTCGAAGACGAGGTCAGCATTCTCGACCAAGAGGCGGCACATCCATCGCAGGATGGTTACCAGGTCACGGTGCCGGACTACATGCGGGAAATCATCGCGGAGGTCACGCGCCTGGCGCGACGCTCGCCGGACATCAACCAGCGCTCGGGAGTCTCGGTCCGCGCTTCTGTCGCAGACTACGAGGCGATGGTCGCGAACGCTTTCCGGCGCGCGGTGCGTCTCGGGGAGCATGAGGTCGTACCTCGCGTGTCCGACCTACAGTTCATCAAGCCGGCACTCGAAGGCAAAGTGGAATTCGAGACCGTCGAGGATGGGCGTGAGGATCAGATCGTAGACCGGCTGATCCAGGGGGCCATTGTCGCTGTTTTCAACCGGCGCTGCAGCATTACCGATCTCGAACCGGTGACCGCCGCTTTCAAGTCGGGCCTCTCCGCCGAGACCGGGGAGGCACTCCCGCTGTCTCACTATCAGCAGCTGTTCAAACAAGTCGACGGTCTTCCTGCGGCGGTCCGCCAACTCACCGCGGATACGAGTCCGGCGGTCCAGGCTGCGGCAATCGAACTCGTCCTTGAGGGGCTACACCTCAACAAGCGCTTGAACAAAGACAGCGTGATCGGACAGTCGCGCTACCGAGGATAATCAGGCAAGGGCCCACCGTTAGGGGGCATCATGGTCCTCATCCATCGTTACTCGGACTGGGACGGCACTCAGGACATCCCGGCGCTCGATGCGAGCGATGTGCTCGAAGCGCTGTCCGACGACCTCATGAACTTCGGTGACTTGCAGCATGCGCTGCGTAACCTGATGCAGCGTGGCATGCAACGCCAGCAAGGCGGACGCATGCAAGGGGTCCGTGACCTCCTCCACCAGTTGCGGCAGCAACGGCGTGAACGTCTGGATCAGTTCGACCTCGGCGGGGTGATGGACGACCTGAAGCGGCAGCTGCAGGAGATCCTCGACATGGAACGGCAGACGCTTGAGGAGCGGCTCGGGCGGTCAGGCGAGGACAACGCGCAGGTCACGCCGGACCAACCGGGTGAATCCTCGGACAGCCTACCGCGGGAGGGACAGCCTCAAGGGCAGAGCCAAGATGGTACTGAAAGCGGCCAAGGCCAACAGAGCGGGCGAGGGTTGCGCGGCCAGCAAAGCCCGGCCACTTCCGGCCAACAAGGGCAACAGGGCCAGCAGGCGTCGGCGGGGCAGGCGGGCGACGACGGTGACCATGGCGCCTCGGGGGCCGAAGGCCAGCCTGGGGATGACCAGCAACAGTTCGAGGAGATGCTGCGGCGCATCTCTGAGCGGAAGCAACAGTTCCTCGACTCGTTGCCGGAGGACACTGCCGGCCAGGTCAAAGAGTTGCAGAATTACGAGTTCCTGAATCCCGAAGCGCAGCATAAGTTCCAGGAGATGATGCAGCAGCTTCGCCAGTCGATGACACAGTCCTTCTTCAAGGATGTCTCCAACATGGTGGAGCAGATGTCGCAAGGCGACCTGCAGCGCATGAAGGACATGGCGCAAGCGCTGAACGACATGCTTGTCCAGAAGATGCGCGGGCAGGAGCCGGACTTCGACTCATTCATGGAGCAGTACGGAGATATGTTCGGGCCAAACCCGCCGCAGTCGCTCGATGAGCTGATCGAGCAGATGCAGGCGCAGATGAGCGCGATGCAGTCGCTCATGGAGTCGTTGCCCACCGACCAGAGGCAACAGCTGCAGTCGCTACTTGCCGACAAGCTGGGTGACCCGGAGCTTGAAGGCGAGCTGTCACAGCTTGCGCTGAACCTTGATTATCTCAACCCGACCGCAGAGCGCCCGTCTTCGTACGGCTTCCGGGGTGACGAAGAGATTGACCTGCAGGCCGCCATGAACCTCATGGGCGAGATGCAGGACATCGATGAACTTGAGCGGGCGCTGGAGCGCGCGCAATACGACGGTGACCTCGATGGGGTCGACGGGGACAAGCTGCGCGAATTGCTCGGTGACGAGGCCGGCGACACGCTCGACGAATTGCAGCAGCTGCTGGAAGTGCTTGAAGAGGCCGGCTACATCCGCCGCGAAGGCGATGGCTGGGAATTGACGCCGCAAGGGATGCGGATGATCGGGCAGAAGGCGCTCGGAGAGATATACCGGCAGCTGAAGAAGCAGGGCATCGGCAATCACCCCATTCCCCAGTCCGGCCGCCACGGCGAGCGGATCGACGACACGAAGGAGTATGAGTTCGGCGACCCGTTCCACCTCCACATGACGCGGACGATCATGAACGCGGTAGAGCGCGACGGGCCTCAATCCCCGATCCGGCTGCTGCCCGAAGACTTCGAGATCTATCGGTCTGAGCTTGTGACCCAGACGACGACTGTGGTCATGGTCGACCTTTCCTGGTCGATGGCGTTGCGCGGGTCGTTCCAGGCGGCGAAGAAAGTTGCGCTTGCGTTACACAACCTGATTAGCGCGCAGTACGCGCGCGACACGCTCTACGTCATCGGGTTCTCCGCCTACGCGCGCGAGCTGAAGATCCAGGAGCTGCCGTACGTCCGCTGGGACGAGTCGGTGCTCGGGACGAACATGCATCACGCGCTGATGCTGGCGCGCAAGCTGCTCGCGAAGCACCACGGGGGCACTCGGCAGGTGATCATGATTTCGGATGGCGAACCGACGGCCCACCTCGAGCACGGGCGGTCGCAGTTCTCATATCCGCCAAGTCCGGTGACGATCCGCGAGACGCTCAAAGAGGTGAAGCGGTGCACGCAGGAAGGGATTGTCATCAACACCTTCATGCTGGACCGTAACTACTACCTCAAAGAGTTTGTGAATCAACTGGCGAAGATCAACGGCGGGCGGGTGTTCTACACGACGCCGGATAAGCTGGGCGAGTACATTCTCGTGGACTATCTCCAGCACAAGCAGAAACGCATTGGCCGCTAGCGCAGCGCCTAGCAGGCGGACACGATGGCACTGAGTGGCCGGCTGCGGATCGGGCTGGCGCTTCTCGTCCTCATCATCGCGACGGGAACGCTTTGGTACTCCGCCATCGAGGAATTCGGATTCCTCGATGGTTTGTTCATGGCCGTCACGACTGTCACCACGGTCGGGTATCGCGAGGTGCATCCCCTCGATACGAGCGGGAAGCTGTTTACGATGGGATACATCCTGTCGGGCGTCGGCGTGATGTTCTACACCGCAGTGGCCCTGGTGGAAGCGGCCGTGGCGGGCGAGATCGCCGAGGCGCTTGGGGTGCGGAGACTGAGCCGGAGGGTGAGCAGGATGCATGACCACGTGGTGTTGTGCGGCTTCGGCCGGGTCGGCGAAGAGATCGCACACGAACTGCGTAGCCGTAAGGAGCAGGTCGTCATCATCGACAAGGATCCGGCCCGGCACGAACCGGCCGTGGCCCTTGGTTGCGTGTCTGTCATTGGCGACGCTACCGAAGAGGAGGTATTGCGGCAGGCGGGCGTAGAGCGGGCCAGGG
>CAYGHU010000086.1:0-6745 GCA_964349785.1 uncultured Dehalococcoidaceae bacterium
CTGCCGCTACACCGACTGCTGCCGCTACGCCAACCGAGGTCATTACCCCTGACGCCAAGCAGCGTCAGCGCGAGGAGGAGGACTTCGCGCGAGCGCAGCGGGATCTGTACCGGTCAGCGGGGATGGGCCGCGATGAGTTCAACGCGGTCCTGACGGCGCAGCTGCTCGAGCGTCGTCTTGGCGACAAGTTCGAGTCGGACCTGAGCAAGACGGCGCCGCAGGTCAGATTGCAGATGATCCGCGTCGCCGATGAGGCGACCGCCCAGCGTGTCCGCGACCAGGCTCTCCAGGGGAGTGACTTCGTCCGGCTGGCGGCGCAGTACTCGATCACCGCCACCGCCAAGCAGGACGGCGGTGAGCTTGGCTGGCAACTTGTCGAAACGCTCCAGACCCAGGTACGGGACGCGATCGGGTCGCTGCCGCCGGGCGGCGTCTCCGTTATCGTCCGCAACGACCGCTTCTTCGAACTCTATAAAGTCACTGAGGCGGATGCCAGCCGCGCACTCGACGCGAAACAGATCGGCACGCTCCTGACGCAGAAGGTGGACGCCTGGTTCGCGCAGGAAACGCCGAACGTGCAGGTCGTCCGCGATGTGTCCGAGGGGGAGGCGGACTGGCTGATCGACGAGATCGTGAGCGACGCCGCCAAGCGCAGCCAGAACACCCCGGCTGCGACCGTTACCGGGACGCCGAGTGGACAGTAGCCTAGGCCTCGCGATCCTGGGCGCGCGTCCGGGCAACGTCGGCGGTGGTGTCGTCAGCGCGTTGCGGGCGGGCCATGCCCGCTACTCCGCGCGGGTCGGCCGCGACCTCGACCTGCGCCATGTCCTCGTCCGTGACGCGAGCCGCCTGCGCGAGGGGATCCCCGCCGCGTTGGTCACCACCGATATCGAAGTCGTGCTCGGCGACCCCGCCGTCCAGATCGTCATCGAGGTGATGGGGGGCGAAGAGCCCGCGCGCGGCTACATCGAGCGCGCCCTCCAATCCGGTCGGCATGTCGTGACGGCGAACAAGGAAGTCATGGCGAAGCACGGGGCGGACCTGCTCGCTACAGCCGCGCAGCACGATGTGCGCCTACTGTACGAAGCCTCTGTCGGCGGCGGGATCCCGATCATCAGTCCGCTCTCGCGCGATCTCCTCGCGAACGATATCACCGCCGTGACGGCCATCATCAACGGCACCACGAACTACATGCTCACCGGCATGGCGCAGGGCAGCGTGGACTACGCGGAAGCGCTGGCCGAGGCGCAGCGGCTCGGCTACGCGGAACCAGACCCCACCGCGGACGTCGAGGGCATCGACGCCTCGTACAAGCTGGCGATCCTCTGCGGTCTCGCGTTCCATGTCGCCGTCTCGCCGGACGATGTTGTGCGCCAGGGCATCTCGAAGCTCGCGCCGCGTGACTTCCGCTATGCCGACGCGCTGGGTTACACGATCAAGCTCCTCGCCTCCGGCCGCCTCGTCGATGGCGGCCTGGTCGCCTCGGTGCAGCCGACCCTCATTAGCCGCGACGAGCCGCTCGCCAAGGTGGACGGGGTGCTGAACGCCATCCAGATCGAAGGCGACCTGGTGGGGCGCGTGCTCTTCGAGGGGCCGGGCGCGGGCCCCGGGCCGACCGCCAGCGCGATACTCGCGGACGTCCTCGATGTCGCACGGGACATTGTCGCTGGCCGTCGCCCCGCCCAGGCGATCCTGCACCCGGCGGTGACCATCCACAGCCCCGGCGCGCACCGCTCGCGCCACTACCTCCGTGTCACGGTCGCGGATCGGCCGCGCGTCCTTGCCCGCATCAGCGGCATCCTCGGCGACCACGAGATCAGCATCGCCTCTGTCATCCAGTTCGAGACGGACGAGGACGCCCGCACCGCTGAACTCGTCATTACGACCCACCAGGCTACCGGCGCGGCCCTCGAGGCCGCCCTTGCCGAGATACGCACGCTCGATGTCGTACCTGAGATCGGCAACGTGTTGCCGATGGCCGGATAGCGGAGGGGCGGTGCGCGGTGGCTCCCGAACCCGTCACCACCACCGTCTGGCTTGAACAACAACTGCAGCGCGCCCAGACGCGCGTTGACGGGCTGGCCCACGAGGTAGAGCAACTGCGCGAGTCGTTGCGCACTGAGCAGGCCGAGGCCAGCACGCTGCGGCAAGAGCTTGCGCTCCTCAACGGCCGCACCAGCCGTCACGAATCGAGCCTCGATCAAATACGCGGCCTGCAACAGCAGATCGCCACGCTGGAGCAGCGTATCGAGGCGGAAGTGGCACTGCGCCGGGATCAGACCGGCTCCATCGGCCGTGAGCAGCGGCGGGACGCGGAAGCGCAGCAGTTGCAGGAGCAGGCGCTCAACCGCCTCGACGCGCACATCGGGGAGATCACGCAGCGCCTCGCCTCCATCGAGGAGCGGCACCACCACCTCGTTGACGATGTGGGCGCCGTGACCCGCGAAGATATGGCGGCCGGAGGGCGTTTGGACGCGCTCGAACGGCGCGCCGAGGCGCTCGCCGCGACCGTCCATCGCGCGGTGGATGACCAGTCAGCGGTGGCCGAGGTCATCCCCGGCTTGCGCTTGGCGCTCGACGCGGTCGAGGCGCGCACCCGCGCGTTGCAGGAAGAGCAGCAGCGGTTCGAGGACGACCTCGCTCGCCTCGTCCCTTCCATCGACGTACAGACGGTCGTTGATGACGCCGTCGAGCAGGTCCGCAGTCTCCGCGAGCGCGTCGAGCAGCGTCTCCGTACACTCGAGGAGCAGACAGCGGAGACGAGCCAGGCGCAGCGGCAGATGGCGGAGGAGCGCGCGCTCCTGACCCGTCAGCTTGCCAGTCACGAGGAGCAGATGCGTGCGCTCGCGGGCAGGCTCGAAGCGGAGCGTGAGGCGCTGCTCGCGCACGTCCGCCGCGTCACCGCCGCCGCAGAGGAAGCGGGCCGCCGCCAGATGCAGGAGATCGACCGCCAGACGCGCGCCGGGCGCGAACTCATGACCAGATTGACTGAGCACAGCGACGAAATCGCGCGGGAGCAACCGTTATGACCGCCAGTTCGCGTTTTATCATGGAGCGGTATGCGGATCTCCTCCCGGTCACTGGGGACACACCATTGGTCACGCTCGGCGAAGGCGGCACGCCGCTGGTGCGTTCGCGCGTCATTGGAGCCGAGCTGGGCCTTGATGCGCTCTATTTCAAGCTGGAGTACGCGAATCCCACCGGCTCTTTTAAGGACCGCGGGATGGTGATGGCGGTCGCCAAGGCGGTCGAGGATGGCGCCACCGCGCTGCTCTGCGCCTCTACCGGCAATACCTCCGCCTCGGCTGCCGCCTACGCGGCACGCCATGGGCTGCGGGCCTATGTCGTCGTCCCTGCCGGCCGCATTGCCGCCGGCAAGCTCGCGCAGGCGATCGCTCACGGCGCCGAGATCGTCGCCATCGATGGTTCGTTCGACGATGCGTTGCGCATCGCGAAGGACCTGTCCCAGCGGCCTGGCGTCGCCCTGGTCAACTCCGTGAACCCGTACCGCATCGAGGGTCAGAAGACCGCCGCCTTCGAGATCGTCGATGACCTCGGCGACGCGCCCGACCTGCTGTGCATCCCGGTCGGGAACGCGGGCAACATCACGGCTTACTGGCGCGGCTTCGTGGAGTATCAGCGCCTCGAACGTTCCTCCCGCCGTCCCAAGATGTGGGGTTTCCAGGCGGCAGGCGCGGCGCCGATTGTCCTTGGCCATCCGGTCGAGAAGCCCGAGACCATCGCGACCGCGATCCGCATCGGCAATCCCGCTTCGTGGGAGGGCGCCGTGAACGCGCGGGACGACTCGGGTGGCGTCATCGACGCGGTCACCGACGAGGAGATATTGGAGGCCTACCGGCGTCTTGCCGCCGATGAGGGCGTATTCTGTGAGCCGGCCTCGGCCGCCTCGGTCGCCGGTCTGCTGAAGCAGTCCCGCGCCGGCGTACGGTTCGAAGGCCTGACGGCTGTCTGCGTCATCACCGGACATGGCCTGAAAGACCCCGACACCGCGCTCCAGATCGAGGCGGTCCGCCACGACGCGCCCGCCGACCTCGCCGCCGTCGAACGGAGTCTCGGCTGGCGGTAGCCGGGGATCCTCGTGGGTCGCCTCGTGCTACGATCAGCGTTACCGTTTCCTCCGGCGCAGAATCGAGACCGCAGTCTGTGATGACGACCCTTTCCTCCGAAAGTAGAAGCTACGACATCGAGACGGCGCAACAGCTCCTCCAGCAGCTGATCGTGGCGATCGGCGAAGACCCGAATCGGGAAGGCCTGCTGGACACGCCGCGCCGCATGGCCGCGATGTACGAAGAGCTGTTCGATGGACTCCGTCAGGATCCGGTGGCTGTCCTCTCCGTGGGCTTCGAGGAAGGCCACGACGAGATGGTCATCCTCCGCGAGATACCGTTCTATTCCATGTGCGAGCATCATTTCATGCCGTTTCATGGCGAAGCCCACGTGGGTTACCTGCCGGACGGCCGCATCGTGGGGCTGTCGAAGATCGCCCGCGCGGTCGATATCTTCGCCCGCCGTCCGCAGGTGCAGGAGCGACTGACCGGCCAGATCGCGAACTGCATCGAAGAAGTCCTGGGCGCCAAGGGCGTCGGCGTCGTCATTGAGGCGGAACACCTCTGCATGACCGCTCGCGGCGTGCGTAAGCCGGGCTCCAAGATGGTCACCTCCGCCATGCGCGGCAAGTTCCGCGACGACTCCAACACGCGTCATGAGTTCCTGGAACTCATCCGGCCCAGCGGTAGCTGAGGCAAGACAGGCCGAATCTGCGCATGCGCGTCGCGATCCTTTCCATGCATACCTCGCCCCTCGCCCCGCTCGGCGGACGCGAGGCCGGTGGGATGAACGTCTACGTCCGTCAGGTCGCGTCGCACCTTGCCCGCTCCGGCATCGGCGTTGACGTGTTCACCCGTCGCGCTGATGCCGACTTCCCCAGCATCGAGCCGCTCGGCGCGGGCGCACGCCTCATCCACATCGCCGCTGGCCCGGCGGACCACATCGAGAAGGAAGACCTCGCTGAACACGTCGTTGCCTTCAGCGCTGGCGTCGAGCGGTTTCGCGCGAGCGAGGGCCTGGCCTACGACGTCATCCACTCGCACTACTGGCTGTCCGTTGAGGCCGGTGACGTGCTCGCACGCCTGTGGGGAGTCCCGCACCTCGCGATGTTCCACACCCTTGGCGACGTGAAGCTGCGCGCGCGCGCTTCCGAGCACGAGTCGCAGATCCGGCTACAGGCGGAGCGCCGTCTCGTGCACTCCGTCGACCACATCGTCGCCGCCACCGAGCACGAGCGGCAGTTGTTGAAGCAGCTCTACCGCGTCCAGCCGGGACGCGTCTCCGTCATCCCGCTCGGCGTCGACCTCGACCGGTTCGTGCCGCAGGCCCAGGCCGAGGCGCGTGCCGCTCTCGGCCTGACGGACATCGCACCCGGCGACTCTCACGGGCACGTGGTGCTCAGCGTGGGGCGCATCGAGCCGCTCAAGGGGTTCGACATCCTGATCCGTTCGCTTGCCGAGATGACAGAGCGGGACCACGTGACGCTGCTCATTGTCGGAGGCGACGATCGTGCGGCGCCCGAGGTCGCACGCCTGCAGGCGATCGCGGACGAGGTCGGTGTAGCCGACCAGGTCCGCTTCGTGGGTGCGATCCCCCATGAGGCGCTGCATTTGTACTACTGCGCGGCGGACGTGGTCGCCGTCCCCTCGTTCTATGAGTCGTTCGGCCTCGTCGCCGTGGAAGCGATGGCCTGTGGCGTCCCGGTCGTGGCGTCGAGGGTGGGCGGCCTCACTTCCACCGTCGCGGATGGGCGCACGGGCTACCTCATCCCATGGCGCTGCCCCGGCCCCTTCGCTGAGAAGCTGGATCTGCTCCTCGAGAACGAGTCGTTGCGCCACGCGCTCGGCGCCGCGGCGGCCCGGTCGATGCAGGCATACTCCTGGGGCGCGGTGGCAGCGGCGCTGCTCGACCTGTACCAGTCGCTCGCGCCACCGCAGGCCCGCTCGGCCGCAGCTGGCGACGCGTAAGATATCGAGGAGCCTGTCATGGTGACCGCTATGCCGCTCGACCAGCTCACGACTGCGGCAGAGCTGTTCGATGCCGTCGCGCCGAAGCGCGCCATGGTCATCATGGCCCACCCGGACGACTGCGAGTTCATGTGCGGCGGCACTGTCGCCGTCCTCACCCGCTCCGGCTGGGAGGTTGACATCGTCGTCGCCACCAGCGGCAACAAGGGCACCAAAGACCCGGGCATGACCGCGCAACGCCTCGCCGGCACGCGCGAGGAGGAGCAGCGCCACGCCGCCCGCATTCTGGGCGCTCGCGATCCGATCTTCTTCGGCTTCCACGACGGCTCAGTCCTCGACGACGACGAGCTGCGCGAGTTGGTGGTGTACCAACTGCGCCGCCGCCGGCCCGAGCTGGTGATTACCTGGGACGGCTTCCGGCCGGGCTTCAACCATCGAGACCACCGCAACGTCGGCCGCGCCACCTACGACGCCATCTACCCCGCCGCCGATGACCATCTCTATCACCCGGAACACAAAGACGAGGGTCTGCAGCCCCACCGGCCGCGCGTCCTGCTCCTTGGCGGGACGAACGAGCCCGACCTCCATGTCGATATCGAGGCCGTCCTCCGCCGCAAGGTGCGCGCGGTCCTCGCGCACAGCTCTCAGATGCGCGGCCGCTCTGAAGCCGAGATGCTCCGCTTCATGCGCGAACGCGCCCGCGCCGTGGC
>CAYGHU010000087.1:0-6744 GCA_964349785.1 uncultured Dehalococcoidaceae bacterium
TCGCGTCGGCTCGAACCAGCGACGTTCCGGCCCTGCAGGAAGACACGACGGCGAAGGACCGGCTGCTCTTTGCGGAGGCGGATCATATTGCGGGTAAAACGGAGCAACTCCTGCTGCCAGTGATCGAAGCGCCAGTCGACCCAGCTGATCTCGTTGTCTTGGCAATAGGCGTTGTTATTGCCTTGCTGCGTGCGCCCGAACTCGTCGCCGGCGACGAGCATCGGCACTCCCTGAGAGAGCAATAGCGTGGCAAGGAAGTTCCGCAACTGACGCTGGCGCAGGCCGAGGACGCCGGGGTCATCGGTGTCGCCCTCGGCGCCGTGATTCCAGCTGATATTGTCGTCCGTGCCGTCGCGGTTGTCATCGCCGTTCGCTTCGTTGTGCTTATGGTTGTAAGAGACGAGGTCTCTGAGGGTGAAACCATCGTGGGCGGTGATGAAGTTGATGCTCGCGAACGGGCGGCGTCCGCTGAGCGCATAGAGGTCGCTGCTGCCCGCGAGGCGAGTGGCCATTTCGGGCATTTGCCCGGGGTCGCTTCGCCAGAAGCGGCGGACGGTGTCGCGGTACTTCCCGTTCCACTCGGCCCACTCCGGAGGGAAGTTGCCGACCTGGTAGCCGCCTTCGCCCAGATCCCACGGTTCGGCGATCAGCTTCACGCGCGACAGCACTGGATCCTGCCCGATGGTGTCGAAGAACGAGCTCAGCCGGTCGACCTCGTACAGTTCGCGCGCGAGGGCGCTGGCGAGGTCGAACCGGAAGCCGTCGACGTGCATCTCCAGCACCCAGTATCGAAGACTGTCCATCACGAGCTGCAGGGCGCGTGGCTGGCGCATGTTCAGCGTGTTCCCGGTGCCCGTGAAATCCATGTAGTAGCGGGGGTTGTCCGGCATCAGGCGGTAGAACGCATCGTTGTCGATGCCACGCAATGAGATTGTGGGGCCCAGTTCATTGCCTTCGGACGTGTGGTTGTAGACGACATCGAGGATGACCTCGATGCCGGCGTCGTGCAGGGTGCGCACCATGACCTTGAATTCGTCGACGGCGTCCAGGCCGCGGCCGGTGGTCGAGAAGCGCGCATCAGGCGCAAAGAACCCGAGTGTGTTGTAGCCCCAGTAGTTGGTGAGACCGCGCTCGATGAGGGTGCGGTCGTCCATGTGTTGGTGCACGGGTAGCAGCTCGACGGCGGTGACTCCGAGGTCCTTCAGGTAGCGGAGCACGGGCGCGGACGCTAGGCCGGCGTAGGTCCCTCGGAGGTGTTCAGGCACTTCCGGGTGCAAGCGCGTGAACCCGCCCACGTGCAGCTCATAGATCACGGTGTCCGTGCGCCGCGTCTGGAGCAGACGGTCCGGACCCCAGGTGAAGGCGGAGTCGACGACGGCGGCGAGCGGCGCGGAGGCGGCGCTGTCGTCCTCACTGAAGGAGCGGTCACCATCAGGATCTCCGATGCGATATCCGAAGAGCGAGTCGTTCCAGACGTTGGTGCGCTCGACCGCGCGCGCATACGGGTCCAGCAAGACCTTATTCGGGTTGAATCGATGTCCTCGTTCGGGTTCGTACGGGCCGTGCACCCGGTATCCGTAGAGCTGCCCGGGCCGTACGTCCGGCAGGTAGCAGTGCCAGACCATGCCTTCGCGCTCGGTGACGCGGACCCGCTCGCTTTCGGCTTCGGCATCGACTGATGTGAACAGGCAGAGGTCCACCGCTGTCGCATGCTCGGAAAAGAGGGCGAAGTTCACTCCCGCGCCGTCCCAGGTGGCGCCGAGCGGGTAGGGGGATCCAGCGAGGACGCGGGTGCTCGGGCGCCACGCGATCATCCGTGTACCGTTGCGGGACTCATGGACAGCCTTCCTGGCACGATGAAGGTCGAAGCACGCGAGACGCCAGGACACGTCGACGGCACCACTCGCGCGTACGGAGCGAGCGGTGGGCCGCCGAGCGACGACCTGGCGGGCAGCGCACCGCCCTCAACTGGACGGCACTCCCTCTGAGCCTCGCGACTCACACTTCCTAGTGTACGGGAGCGACGAAACCGGACGATCGAGGTTGGCATCCTGCTCTGCTAGTCCTCCTCAAACCCAAGATATTCCGGCAGATCGGGGTCGAGTACGAGACCGGCATCGATGCGCGCCCGTACCTCGGTCATCGCGGCTTCGATGTCGGCCCACGGAGGCTCATACCAGTGGCCGTCATGCAGGAAGAACAGCCCCGCGGCGGGCCGGACTCCGGTCGCCGCCTCCAGCGCGGACGCGTACAGCCCGATCTGCACGAGGTAAGGACGGGCTGCCTCGCGGGCGTTGCCGGCGGAGACGCGGTCGGTCTTGTAGTCGACCACCCGCCAGCGCTGGCCGTCGCGGTAGAGGAGGTCGATCTGCCCGTGGACGGGGATGCCGTCCCAGTCCCACGCGAAGGGGATTTCGAACCGCGGCTGCGCTGACGGGTCGCCGAGCGCGCGGCCGATGTCAGAGGCGAGGAAGCGGTCGAGCATCGCGTTCACTTCGGCCAGCAAGTCCGTCAGCGCCTCACTGCCGGCCTCCCCCGCCTCCTGCCGTGCGATCGTTTCGAGGCTGAAGGCTGGGCCCGCGCCGTATCTCGCCTCGATTGCGCGGTGGGCGATGCGGCCGCGTACCAGCCCCAGTCCATCGCCATGACCACCATAGTGCGTCTCTCCGAAGCGGAGCGCGGTGACTGGAGTGCTGGCCCGCAGGGGGATGACCGCGGGCCGCGTGAGCAACGGCGGGATATAGGGGCGCGCGGCCGCCGGCATCGATACCGTCAAGGGTGCGGATCGGCGTGCGACCTGGACGGAGGCTGGGATGACCGCCGGACGGACCTCGATGTGGTCCAGCACGCCAGCGTCACGGGCCGTGTTTACGGCGGCCAGCCAGCCGTCGTTCCCGGAGTCGTCTCCCGACAGGTAGAGGTAGTCGCACGCCCGTGTAGCAGCGACATAAAAGAGCCGCAGGTGTTCCTCGCGGTCCTCGGCCCCGTTGAGACGCTGCAGATGCCGATGGAACCCCGGTTGCGGGCGGCGATCGTCATCTTCGCCTCGTTCGAGAGTGAAGGAGATGCCTTCGGACGGTCGCCAGAGCACGGCCGGGGTCATGTCACGAGCAGCGACATGCGCTTCCGGGACGAAGACCACCGGGAACTCCAGGCCCTTTGCGCTATGGATGGTCATCAACTGGACGGCGTCGGGGCGGTCCAGCACGGCGGGCCCTTCACGCGCGTCGAGGTCATCGCGGCGCTGTTCCAGATAGGCGGCGACTTCCGAGAGGCTGAATCCGGCGAGCGTCCGGACGATGCGCACGAGCTTGCGGATGTTGGCGAGCGCCTGTTCGCCGCCTGTCAACGGCGCCCATGAAGCCTCGAACGCCGTCGCATCGAGGGCCGCTTCGAGGAGGTCGACCGGCGCGCTGGTGCGCGCCGCCGCGCGGAGGTTGCGCAGGACGGTAGCGGCGAAGATGCAGCGCGCCTGGTCGTCTTCCTCGAAGCCGTCCGGGGGCTCAGCCAGCGCCCAGAGCAGCGGCTGGCCGGTCGCGCGGAGCCTGAACAGGACGTCGTCGGCGAGCATGAACAGCGGCGACCGCAGGATGGCGACCAACGCGATGTCGTCGTCCGGCTGCGCGAGCCAGCGCAACAGGTTCTCGAGGTCGAGGACCTCCTGTCTGCTGAAGAAGCCGGTCCCGCTCGGCGTGGCATAGGGGATGCGATGCGCCTCCAGCGCCTGCTCGAAGAGATGCACGTTCTTGAAGCGGCGCAGCAGAATCGCGATGTCTCCGGGACGCACCTCGCGGTACCCGGCGGCGTGCTTGTCCCATACGGGCCGGCCCTGTTGCAGCAACGTCTCGATCTCGGCGGCGATGAGTTCCGCTTCGGCCAGACGCCGCCGTCGTGTCTCCTCGGCGTCTCGTTGTGTGGCCAACGGCATGAGGACTGTGTGTGGGCCTACAGGTGGGTCCGAGGGTCGCCCGGTCATCGGTTCCATCGCCGGCCCGCCGGCGGTGCTGAAGGCGAACGTGAAGAGCTCGTTGGTGCGCGCCACGAGCTCAGCATGCGTGCGGAATGAGCGGGAGAGTTGGAACCATTGTCCGCCGCGCCCGGCCACGAAGTCTCGCAGCTCCCGGAACTGCCGCACGTCCGCGCCGCGGAAGCCGTAGATCGATTGCTTCTCGTCGCCGACCAGGAAGAGCCGCGGGCTGTCCGGATCCGTTCCCGCCAGCAGCCGCAGGAGGCGTGCCTGAATCGGGCTGATGTCCTGCGCCTCGTCGACCATGAGGTGGCGGTAGCGCCGGCGTGTGGCCTCGAGGACGGAAGGAGCGGATTCGAGCAGGCGCACAGCGTCGACCTCGAGGTCGAGGAAGTCCACCGCCCGGCGCTCGCGCTTCGTGGCCTCGTAGCGGCCGCAGGCGTCCTCGAAGAGTGCGCGGAGGCCAGGCAGCGCGGCGGCCGCCTCATCGTCAGCACCGTTCCAGCGCGGGATTGCATCGAGGATGGCTCGCACCTGATCGCGAAGGTCTCGTAGCTGGGCTTTCACATCGTCTTTCGATACAGCCCAGGATTTCGCCGATCCGACGTTGAGCTTGATGCCGTCGGCGATGGCCACCTGGAGGGCATCGGCCCACTGCTCGACGTCGCCACCGCGCGCGGCGGCACAGACCTCGGTCGCTTCCTGGACGATCGAAGCCAGACGGTCGCGTGGGTCCATGTTCAGCGCCATCACGGCGGCGAGCCGCTCCGGGACCGACCGGCGGAGCGGCCCGACTTGCTCCTCGCATAGCCCGTCCAGACGGGCGTGCAGAGATGCCGCAAGTCCAGCCTCGGGCCCAAGGGCCGCGAACGCCTCCCGTACGTCGTGGCGTCCCGCGACCATCTGGGGCAGGAGCAGGCCGGTGTAGTAGACGCCGAGGAGGCGCAACGCCCCGGTCCGCTGGTCGCCGGATTCGGCGGCCGCGTCGATGGCGGCGACAGAGGCCGCGCGGCGCAACAGTTCGCCTTCGTCCTCGGCGAGGACGGACGAGGCCGGGTCGATGCCCGCCTCTACGGGATGTTCGCGCAGCAGGCGCAGGCACAGCGCGTGGACCGTGCCGATCGCCGCCTCGTCCACGTATGGGCGGTGGGCCGCAAGGGATTCGCGCGTCATCACCTCGCGACGGACGCGCTGGCGCATCTCGGCGGCGGACGCCTCGGTGAAGGTCACGGCGACGATCTGCGCCACCTGGTA
The DNA here is from genome assembly GCA_964349785.1 of uncultured Dehalococcoidaceae bacterium. Classification (GTDB taxonomy): domain Bacteria; phylum Chloroflexota; class Dehalococcoidia; order UBA2979; family UBA2979; genus JAIBBD01. The sequence continues at coordinate 5,222 of CAYGHU010000087.1, forward strand.
ACGGCCGAGCAGGCTGACATAACGCTCGACGAGGACGTGCGTTTTGCCGCTGCCGGCCCCGGCGGCGACGGCGACATCGATGTCGCCCGCCGTGACGATGGCGTGCTGCTCCGGTGTTAGCGCCACGTCTTCGACCTTGAAAAGTGGTTCACGCGGCAGAGCGTGCGCGCGGCGCAGTAACGCGGGCATTCGGGCTTCTCCGGCGCAACCTGGAAGACGCCGGCTGAGACGTTCTCGCGGATCTCGCCCGCGATCCAGGTTGCATCCTCGATGATGGCCGCGTCTTCTGGGTCGTCGCTGTCCAGCCACCAGTCGGACGCCGGGCGGAGGAAGGCGTAGCGAGCGACCAATCGCCGTGCGCCGAGCTCCGCTCCCGCGACGAGGGCATACAGCTGCAGTTGCAGGCGGTGACCGTCTTCGACTTCGCTCTTGCGGATGAAGCGTCCGGTCTTGTAGTCGACCACCTGGATGGTGTCGCCGCCACGGTCGATGCGGTCGAGCTGCGCCTGCACGAGGAGCGGCGGCTCGATGCCGGGGAGGGGCTGGACAAAGCGGCGCTCCCCGCCGGCCACGCTCGTCATCCCCAAGCGCTCCACCAGCTGCGTTTCCCGGAGCAACAGCGCCTCGAGGCTCTCGATCGCGGCATCCGCTTCGTACCGCCAGAGGGCGGCCCGTCCGAACGCGTGCTTCGCGGGGGCCGCTTCCCAGATCGCACGGCCGCGAGTGCTCAACCGGCTGATCGCCTCTTGCAGCGCGACGTCATCGAGGGGACGACCCTGTTCGACCAGCGGCGCGAGGGCGTCTTCGAGCATCTCGTGCATGACGGTGCCTCGGGTGGCGGCATCGGCCTCGGCCTGCTCCTCGTCCAGTTCGTTCAGCCGCAGTCCGTACCGCGCAAAGAACTGGAAGGGGCACGCGCGGTACGACTCGAGTCTGCTGGCGCTCCACTGGACGGAAGGGCCGGCTAACCGCGCGACGTCGATGCCGGGGATCTGCCCTTCATAGCGGCCCGCCGAGGCGAAGGACCGCCGGCGCTGCTCGATGGGCGCCGCCGCACGCACGACGAGATCCCATGCCGGCATCGAGGCCGGCCGCCGCGTCTCCTCGGGCCAGCGTCTGGTGAGGCCAATAGCCAGCTCGCGGGTGGAGGCCGCTCGCTCTGGCGGGACATCCGCGCCGACATCGACGACCTCGGCGGTGTGCGAGGAGAGGAAGTAGTACGACGCCGCGGCCGGGCGGCCGTTGTTGCCCAGCCGGGACCGCCAGAGCGAGGTAGTCGCGCCGGCACGGCTGACGGCGGTCCGCCACAGCTCGTCCTCGGTGGCGAGCGAGTCCGGGGGCAGCGGGAGCCCGGCGGCGACCAGCGCCTCCCTCGCGTCGCGGTCGAGGAATGCTCCGGTGCGTGACGGCGCGGGGAACTCACCTTCGGACAGCCCGGCGAGGTAGACGTGGCGGAAGCGCAGGCCGTGCAGCGTGTGCATGGGCGCGAGGAGCACGCCGCCGGCCTCGCGGATGAGCGTGGA
>CAYGHU010000088.1:0-4110 GCA_964349785.1 uncultured Dehalococcoidaceae bacterium
GAGCTCGGCCTTGCCGACGCAGAAGCGGTCCGTGCTGCCTACGACCGGATCATGGCGAACGTGAAGCAAGCCGCGCCGAGCGCGCAGGTGGACGGCGTCTCAGTCCAGCAGATGGCTACGCCTGGCACCGAAGTCATCGTCGGTTTGACCACTGACCCGCAGTTCGGCCCGGTCATGATGTTCGGTCTCGGCGGGATCATGGTCGAGGTGCTGAAGGACGTTGCCTTTCGCATCGTGCCGCTGGAGCCGCGTGACGCGAAGCAGATTGTTCGCGAGATCAAAGGCTTCCCGGTCCTCGAAGGGTTCCGGGGCAAGCCCGGCGCTGACCTCGAGGCGTTGGAAGGCATGATCTTGCAGGTATCGGAGTTCGCCGCTTCCCATCCGGAAGTAGCGGAGCTCGACCTCAACCCGGTATTTGCGTACCCGGACGGCGCCATCGCCGTGGACGCCCGGGTCGTGCTGGCGCAGGAGTAGCCCGATGCAGGTCGACCCCAAGCGGCTCCACCGCGCACTGAACCCAAGGACGGTCGTTGTGGTCGGGGACAAGGGCCCCGGCTTCATGTGGCTTGAGAACAATAAGGAGTTCACCGGCAAGCTCTACTCCGTGCAGGTCGACCCCAACGAGATCAAGGGCATCGAGGAGCGCGGCTACACCAACTATCCGTCGCTCGCCGAAGTCCCCGACGAGGTCGACCTCGTCATCTGTGCCGTCCCGCGGAACGTCGCGCCGTACATTGTCAACGACGCGATCAAGAAGCACGTCGGCGGCATGGTGGTCTTCACGGCCGGATTCGCTGAGACCGACGAAGAGCTGGGCATGCAGCTCCAGGAGCGTATCGTGGAGATGGCGCGGGCGGACGGCCTCCCCATCGTCGGCCCGAACTGCATGGGTGTACATAACGCTCGCCTCGGTGTCCGGTTCAGCCCGGACCAGCCCAAGGAAGACGGGGGCAGCGTCTCGTACATCGCCCAGAGTGGCACCCACGGAGCGAGCATCTCTATGCTCTCGCCGCAACTGGGGATTGGCGTCACGCGCACCGTGTCCATCGGGAACGCCGTCGTGCTCAACGAGGCTGACTACTTGGAGTACTTGCGGGACGACCCGGACACGAAGTACATCGGTATGTACCTCGAAGGGGTGAAGGACGGACGACGTTTCTTCGAGGTGCTTCGCGAGACCACGAAGACGAAACCTGTGGTGATCTGGAAGGGCGGTCAGAATGAGGCTGGCCAGCGCGCCACACGCTCACACACCGCCTCTCTAGCCACCTCGCAGGCGCTCTGGGAAGGGATGATGCGCCAGGTCGGCGCCATCCCCGTGAACACGCTCGACGAGCTCCTCGATGTCATGGCGTGCCTCGTGCACAATCCGCCCAAGGTTGGCCGCAACGTGGCGCTCATGGCGATGACCGGCGGGCAGTCCGTCGCGATCTCGGACGCCTTTGGGCGGGCGAACCTCACCGTCCCCGCGCTTTCCGAGCGCTCGTATGAGCAACTCGCGGAGTTCTTCAACATCATCGGCGGATCCTACCGCAACCCGTTCGACATGGCCGGGACGATCGGTATGGCCGGCGATCAGGCGAACTTGCGCAGGATCCTCGACATTCTCGCCGAAGATCCGGGCCTCGATGCGTTCGTCTATGAGTTCTCAGCAGGGTTCTTCATGCGCATGTGGCAGGGCGAAGACGGGCAGAAGCGGTTGAACGAGATGCTCGACACGCTCGACGCGTTCCGCCAGCGCGTCGCGCGGCCGATGGTGCTGGTCTTGCATCCCGCCCACGTGGAGGAGCAGGTGCTGCCGCTGAAGCAAGAGCTGGTGCGTCGCAAGTATGCGGTCTATAGCAACTTCGACCGCGCCGCCATCGCCCTCTCCCGCGTCACGTCCTACTACGAGGCGCACCCTCCCGCTGGTTAGCGGTCCAGCACACATATTCACACACTGAGGAGCGCGGACTTGTCCGCGCTCCTCAGTGCTCGAGCGTCGGCCTTAGCTGCCGAGCCACTCCTCCCGTGCTTCGACACCCGTGTCGGGGAAGTCGGTGAAAATCCCATCAAGGCCGAGGCCGAAGAACAGCGTGTCCTCCGCCTTCGCGTCGCCGTGCTGGCGGAGGTAGTCTGGGTCGGCGGGGTTGCCGAGCCGGAAGTCATTGGGCAAGAAGTTGTTCTCGCTCCGGAACGTCCAGGCGTGAACCAGCAACCCCTCCTCGTGGGCGTCCTGGATAAGGGTCGTCGGCTCCAGGAGATTGTTTGCCGCGTCGCGGGGCACGATCAGGCTCTTGTTCGCGCCAATGCCGGCGGCGTACGTCGCGATCTCCGCCAGGCCCGCCGGCGCGGCCATGTCGGCGTACGTCCTCGGGTCGCCGCTGACGGCGAAGTCCCACGGCTTGCCGCTGGCGTCGAGGAGCTGGACCAGCGGGAGTTTGGTCATCATCGCGAGCTGCTTGAGGTTACTCACCTCGAACGATTGGATGAAGACAGGCGCGTTCTTGCTCCGATAGCCGTTCTTGTTCAAGGCAGCCACCAGCGGCTCTTCGAGCGACAGGCCGATGCTGTCGAAGTAGCTCGGGTGTTTCGTCTCGGGGTAGATGCCGATCCGGCCCTTGGCGCGGGCCGACTGCCCGCCGTGGCCCTTCTCCATCCGCTTCACGAGGTCGATGATCTCCTGCAGCGTCGGGATCTCGTAGAGGCCGTCGTACGCGGTGTTGGCGGGTCGCAGGTTCGGAAGGCGTTCCTTCGCCCGCAGCGTCTTCAGTTCGGCGAGCGTGAAGTCCTCGGTAAACCAGCCGGTGACGGATATGCCATCGATGAGCTTCGTCGTTTGGCGCGCGGCAAACTCTGGGTGGTCGGCGACATCCGTAGTCCCGGAGATCTGGTTCTCGTGCCGCGCGACGAGGACACCGTCCTTCGTCGAGACGAGGTCCGGCTCGATGAAGTCGGCACCCATCTCGATGGCGAGCTGGTATGCCGCCAGGGTGTGCTCGGGGCGGTAGCCGCTGGCGCCGCGGTGCCCGATGACGATGGGCGGATCCTGTTTCTTTGCGAGGGCCTCCCCTGGCAACAGTGTGGTGAGCGCGAGCAGGAAGAGCGCCGCGCTTACCCCGATGTTTTTCGACTGGAACATTGTGCCTCCTCGATGGTCAGCTTGTTCACCGTCCGGGCAGGCCCGCGGTCGCGAGCCGGCCCAGACGGTGGTGCTTCGCAAAGCCGAGGAAGCGTACCGCCCGAAAGTGAACGTCTTTATAAGACAGTCCAACATTCGGTTGATGTCTGAGTGGCTGATCGGCCGCGCACGGGCTTCATGCCCAATGCAGCCTGTGCGCTGAGCGACTGACCGTGAACCAGAACAACCTGGCGCTCCGCGACGAAGGCGCGTGGCTGCAGGGGCCGGCTTCGTCTGCCTCGCGCTCTTCCGCTCGATCCGTCAGGGAGTAGCGTGCGAGCACGCCAAGTTGCGCACAGTACCCGTCGTCCAGAGGTAAGCGACGGCACCTCGCCTGTCCACTGATAGACAAGGGGCGGCGGAACTTCTTAGGCGACGGCCCCGACCTCTTGATCACCCTTTCAGGCTGGATGCGAGGCCTGGGAACATTCCCGTGTTGACTGTCGTTGGTAGTACATATTTGACGAGTAGGCAATTGACTGTTTTTATCTTTGATGAGGCGGGGGAAGTGCGGACAGGTTGTGGACACACAGCCAAGTTCATCATGGAAGACGCCGTACCCCTCATGACCCATGGTCCGATGTCGATCCGCTGCGCTGCGTCTGCCGGCTTTCGAGTCTCTAACCCTTACTCCGCTCGGCACAGGGGCAGCATCCTCGTCTGTCCTCGAGGGATGGCGTGAAGCCAAACAAGCTGCCGCTCCTGCCGGGGCTGGATGGGCTGCGCGCGTTCTCGGTTGCGGCGGTACTGCTCTACCACGCTCAGGCGTCATGGCTGCCTGGCGGGTTTCTTGGCGTCGAATTTTTCTTTGTCATTAGCGGATTCCTCATCACTGCCCAGCTCCTTATCGAGTACCGGCAACACGGCCGGATCGGTCTCGGCCACTTCTGGCAGCGCCGAGCGCGGCGCCTGCTACCCGCGGTCTTCGTGCTGCTCCTGGTCGTGATTGC
>CAYGHU010000088.1:4210-6716 GCA_964349785.1 uncultured Dehalococcoidaceae bacterium
CGCATCCGAGGGCTCGACGCGATCGGATTGGTGGCGGCGGCGTTCCTCGTGCTGCTGTCATTCAAGCTCACCGAAACCCACGCACTCCTGTATTCAGGCGGGTTTACCGTCACTTCGCTGACCAGCGCGATGCTGATCGCCGTGGCGGTGCACCCGAAGACGTTCGTGGGGCGGGCGCTTGGGCTCGCGCCGCTGCGCTGGATCGGTATGCGCTCGTACAGCCTGTACCTCTGGCACTGGCCGGTCTTCATGCTGACGCGTCCCCACGTCGATGTGCCGCTGGACGGTGTGCCGCTGACGGTGCTGCAGCTCGGGATCACGTTGCTGCTGGCGGATGTCTCCTACCGGTTCGTGGAGACGCCGATGCGCAATGGGCTGCTGGGCCGCATTGGCAAGAGGCTGATGCAGCTGCCTCGGAGGCCGGTCTGGGAGCAGGGGATCGCGGTCAGCGGAATGGCATCGATGGTCGCCGGGGTGGTGGCGCTGTCGGCGACCCTGGTCAGCGCGCGTGCGCCTGCCCCGCCCGAGTATCTCAACCTGTCGCAGATCAACGGCGTGATTACCGCCACCGCGACGAATGGAGACGGCGCACCGTCTGTGGCGGGAAGCATATCGCCGCCCTCCGGAGGCCAGGTTACGCCTACCGCAACGGCCCGGAGAGGATCCGAGTCGACCGATCAGGGATCGCAGACCAGCGCGAGCGCGCCGGGCGTCGCGGGTTCCCCCGCACTCGGGACGCCCGAGGCACAGATGCCCGACCCTGCCAATCCAAACGGCTCGCCGTTCCAGAGTTCGGTGTCGTCATCCTCGTCTTCTTCGTCGAGCAGCGTCCCGGCGCCGCCCCCATTGAGTCTGCCGCCCGCAGAGGGGGGCATCCGCGCGACCGCCGTCGGCGACTCCGTCATGCTCGGGGCGGCTTACGAGATGGCGCGTGTCCTGGGCGCTGTCGACGTCGATGCGGCGGTCGGACGCCAGATGAACGTGGTGCTGCAGGTCCTCGAATACCGCAAGGAGCAGGGACTCCTCACTGACATCGTCATTGTGCAGGTCGGCAACAATGGGCCGATCACGAAAGAGCAGTTCGACGAGATGATGCGGCTGCTGTCCGGCGTGAAGCAGGTGATGGTGATGAACGTCCGGGTCCCGTTGCCCTGGGAGGGCCCGAACAACAGCATCATCGCCGAGGGTGTGAAGCGGTACGCGAACGCGACGTTCCTCGATTGGCACGGAGCAAGCGACGGCCGTCCCGATCTCTTCTGGAGCGACAATGTGCACCTGCGGCCCGAGGGCGCCGCAGCTTACGTGGGGCTTATCGCCGCGAACATCCGCTGAGGGGCTAGCCCTCACCCGCAAGCATTACCGCGCTCTGAACGTCGGCTTCCGCTTCTCGCGCAGGGCGGAGCGGGCTTCCTGTCCATCCTCCGACAGTTGCAGGATGGACGCGGCGTTCGAGGTCATGACCATCGTCGTCTCGAGAGAGCTGTCGAGCGAGGCGCGCATGATGCGCTTGCTGATCCACTGGACCAGCGGCGGCACATCGATGATGCGCTGGCACAACGCCTTCGTCTCCTGCTCCAACTCCGCTGACGGGACCAGGTGGTTGAGCAGGCCCCACTGGTACGCGCGCTCCGCATCGAGGTGTCCGGTGTAGGCGAACTCCAGTGCGCGGCCGAGACCGGCCATCTTCGGGAGGTAGTAGGAGCCGCCGTTCTCGATGATCTGGCCGACCTGGTGGTAGGCGATGAAGCGCGTGGCCTCGCAGCCGATGCGGATGTCGCAGTGCAGCGCCATGTCCATGCCGATGCCGGCGGCGACGCCGTTGACCATCGCGATCGTCGGCTTGCGCACCTGCGAGATGTCGCGCAGCAGCTTGGTCAGGCCGTGGATGAAGCTCTGCCGCACGCCCTCGGCGCCTTCGAGGTCGCCACGGTTGCCGGACAGGCGCTCGCCGAAGGCGGATCGAGGAATGTCGCCGCTGACGTCGACGCCGGAGCAGAATCCCCGCCCGACGCCGGTGAGCACGATCACGCGTACGTTGGGGTCGTCGTCGCCGGCGCGCATGTACTCGCCGACCTTGACGACGGTGCTGTTCTCCTCGGTCGTGCCCACCACGGCGTTCAGGCGTTCGGGGCGGTTCAGCCTGATCCAGAGGACGCCCGACGCATCCACCTCGTAGAGCAGGTAGTCCACCAGTGCCAGGGTCATCGCCGGTCTCCCCTCTCCGTCTCCGCGCAGCAGAGTGTCGCCGCTAGACCTCAGCCTTCTCGTCAGCGGCGGCGACGCCCGACCGGCCATACTCCACGCCGTAGTCGAACCCGACGCCGAGGGCGACGTTCACGATGTGCCGCAGCCCTTCATCTTCGTCGTCCGTGACCTGGTAGTTGGCGAGCAGCAGCTCGAGGTCGTCGAGCAGCACCGCTACTTCGCCGGGGAACGAGGTGCCCGGGTGGCCCGGCAGCGAGATGCCCGGCCCGACGATGGTGCCCTCGTCGTCGTATTCGATGTG
>CAYGHU010000089.1:0-6689 GCA_964349785.1 uncultured Dehalococcoidaceae bacterium
GCATCAAGGGGAACGCCCCGAAAGCTGCCACCTGCACCGGCAGCACCGCGAGCGCAGCGGCGACCGAGAGGGCTGTGACCTCGGTGGCAGCTGCCGCCACAGTGCCCTGACTGATCCCGAACCGGGCCAGGAGCGTGTCCCGAAGCGGGGGAGCGACGAGTATCACGCCGGCGGTGGCCGCCAGGCTGAGCTGGAACGATACGTTATTCGCGAGCAGCGGATCGATGGCGAGCATGATCGCCGCCGCGTAGGTCAGGAAGATCCAGGCCGGTGTGCGGCGTCCTGATATTTCTGCGACGCTCAGTCCGACAACCATGAGCGCCGCACGAACCACAGGCGGCTCCGCTCCGACGAGGATGACGTACGCCGGCAGCAGGAACAAAGCTGTGAGGGCGGCTCGACGCCTCGTGAGCAACGCGGAGAGCACCGCAACAGCGGCGGCGAGTACCAGCGCGACGTTCTGGCCAGAGACGACTACGAGGTGTGTTGTGCCGGTGGTACGCAGGTCTTCTGTGAGGCCATCCGGCATCGTGCGCTGAGCACCGATCAGCAGGCCAATGGCCAGCGCCGCTTCTGGTTCCGGTAGGACGCGTTCGATGTTGGCGATGCTCCAGTCACGAAACTCTCTCGTCTTCTCAGTCAGCCATGAGCCATCGTCGTGTCCAAGCACCGCCCACCGTTCCGGGTACGCGGCTACGGCGTCGATACCCCGGCTGCGCAGGTATGCGGCGTAGTCGAACTCTTCGATCTCGGGCGGACGTTCGATCTCGTCGGCGAACATCAGCCGGTCCCCCATCTCGATCGGCTCCGAGGGCGCGGGAAGGGTCAGGCGAAGACCGCCGGAGGCGGGCTGGCGGTCGATGCTCTCCACCGTCAGGTCGACTCGGGCAGTGATACCTCGCAGGCGTGGTTGTTCGCGGATCGTGCCAACTACTTCGTGCCGGCCCTTGAGCGTGGCGAGTGGTGATGGAGGCGTGCCAGTGGCGGTGGTTTCAAAGCGCGCGTGCCCGGCGGCGGCGAATGCGACGGTAGCGAGCAGCACGAGCATCGAGATTCGGGACCGAGACCAGAGCGCCACCGCAAAAAACGTGAGAGCCGCGATCAGTACAGTCGGCCACCAGACACCGCCGAAGATAGCTCCCGCGAACGTGCCGGCAATGGAAGCGGTCGCGACGGCCGGGAGGGCGGGCATCAGTACACCGCCACGAGGTCGCGAATCTGCTCGTAAACGCGGGCTGGGATGATGTTGCGCTCGACAAGTTCGTCAGTTGAGGTGAACGCGCCGTTGGTATCGCGCGCGCTGACGATGGCGTTCGCGTAGACCGGGCCGATGCCAGGTAGTGCCTCAAGCTCGATCCCTGTGGCGTGGTTGAGATCGAGCAGGGCCGCGCGCTCGCCTCGGCGGGGAACAATGATGTGATCCTCGTCCACGAGGCGGCGTGAGAGGTTGAGCGCAGCGGTGTAGGCCTCGGCGGTCACTCCGCCCGTGCGGGCGATCGCGTCCGCCACACGCTCGCCAGGGGACACGATGACGACTCCTGGGTGAGCGACGGCGCCCGTCACGTCGACGCGGAGTTCGTCGATGCCGGGCGCGGGATCTCGTACCTCGACCTCGATGCCGGGGCTGCCGTGCGGACGCGTCACGAGGACGATGACGGCGACGAGGCCGGCCGCCGCCAGCAGCAGATTCAGCGTGGTTCGATGAGCCACTATGCGCCTCGTTCGCGGACCGTCTGAGAAGGCGGCAAGACAGTACACAATTCGACGACAGTTGCCTATGTGGGTCGCGTACTACCTGCCCGGCATCATGCGTATACTGTTTGTTCTGCCGTCGGCGGGCTGAGGAATACAGTGCAAGGTCGCCATCTCACGTCGATCCTCGATCTCTCCCCCGAGGACATCGAACGGGTCCTCGATGTTGCCCTTGTCATCAAGCGGGATGGGAGCGGGCCGGTGCTGTCCGGCCAGACGCTCGCGCTGCTCTTCGAGAAGCCATCGCTGCGTACACGCGTCTCGTTCGAGGTTGCGATGGCGCGTCTCGGCGGGCGAGCGCTCTACATGAGCGGCCGCGAAGTGCAGATGGGTGACCGCGAGCCGGTGCAGGACGTCGCGCGCGTGTTGTCGCGAATGGTGGACGGCATCGCGATGCGTACGTTCGGACAGCGGACGCTCGATGAGCTGGCACAGTGGTCGTCTGTGCCGGTGATCAATGCGCTCAGTGACGAAGAGCATCCATGCCAGGCGCTGGCCGACCTCCTCACGTTGCGTGAGCGTTTCGGCACATTGCGCGGAGTCCGGTTGGTCTATGTCGGCGAAGGCAACAATGTCGCGCGATCACTCGCATATGCGTCTGTGCTGACCGGCGTCGATTTCGTCTGCGCTTCGCCTGAGGGGTACGAGCTTTCCAGCGAAGATCTCGACCGGGCGCGCGCGCTGCCCGGCGGCGGGAAGGTGTGGCAGACGACGGATCCGCGCGAGGCGATGCACGGCGCGGCGGCCGTATACACGGACGTCTGGGCCTCCATGGGCTCGGAACACCTGCTGGCAGAACGGATCGAGGCCTTTCATGGTTTTCGATTGGACGCCGATCTACTGTCGGTCGCCCCTGCCGATGCGCTGATCATGCATGACCTGCCGGCGCATCGAGGCGAGGAGATCACAGACGAGGTGATCGAGTCACCACGGTCCGTCGTGTTCGACCAGGCGGAGAACCGATTGCACGCGCAACAGGCGATGCTGATGCTGTTGATGGGACGCTCCCCCCAGTAGACAAGGCGGATCCCCCGAGGGGGGGCCGCGGAAGGCGACTGGCGATGCCCGACATTCTTGGCGCGCTCAGCGACGCCCTCGATCGGCTATCCGTCTCCGCGGGGATCGATATCCTGATCGTTTCGGTCTCCGTGTACTGGCTGCTGCTCCTGATCCGCGGTACCACCGCTATGACAGTGTTGCGAGGCGCCGCCGTGCTGTTGGTGGGGGCATTCCTGCTCAGTCGTGCGCTTGATTTGCTCGTGGTGAACTGGCTGCTGCGCAACTCCGTCACTGGTTTGGTTATCGCGATGGCGCTCGTGTTTCAACCGGAGATCCGGCGTGCGCTCGAACGGCTTGGGCGGACCGGGCTACGGTCGTCGTTACGGCGGGAGGAGCGCTTGCACACCGTCGATACCGTTGTGCGAACGGCCGTAAGGCTGGCCCGCCAACAGCGTGGCGCGCTCATCGTCCTCGAACGAGAGACGGGGCTGCAGGAGGTCATCGATACAGGAGTGCCGCTGGGAGCGGATCTCTCGGCGGAGTTGCTCGGCACGATCTTCGTGAACAATTCACCGCTGCACGATGGTGCTGTCGTGGTGCGCCTCGATCGCGTTGTTGCCGCCGGATGCACGTTGCCGCTGTCTGAGACGGCGCTCCCGACGGAATTCGGAATGCGGCATCGCGCGGCGTTGGGAATCACCGAACGGACGGATGCAGTCGTAGTGGTGGTGTCCGAAGAGCGTGGTGAAATTTCGCTGGCATCGAATGGGAGGATGCTACCGGATCTCGACGAAGTGAGGCTGGGACGCCAACTGTATCGGCTGTTCGACCTCGATGGCCTCGGCGCTGGCCCTGTCCGACCGCTGGAACAAAGCGGTGGCCCGGAGCGGCGAGCTTCGTAATGCGCCCTCAGCAGCAGCGTTCACGATTCGAAGAATCCATCGTGATCACGCGCGACTTGTGGCGCAGGATACGTACGAATGTCTGGCGTAGTCCCGGCCTCGCTGTGCTGGCGCTGCTCATCGGGGTCGTGCTGTGGCTGGTAGTGACCGACGCGGAGAATCCGACGCGAGTGGACACGTTCCCTGCCCAGATCCAGGTCGAGGCTGTAAACGTGGGGCAAGAATTGGCAGTCGCGAATGCCTCGCTCCCATCAGTACAGGTGCGAGTCGAGGGACCTGAGGATCGATGGGATGACCTCACAGCCGCGAACTTTCGGGCCTTTGTTGACCTGAACGGCCTCGATGCGCGTGAACAACTGGTACCCGTGCAGATAGAGGTAACCGGCGTCAGCCGAATCCGTGTGGTTGGCACCGTCCCATCCACGGTCCTGATCAATCTGGAGGAGCACCAGACGAAGGAAGTACCGGTCGTCACGAGGATTGTTGGCAGCCCACCTCGTGGCTATGAGCCGGGGCCGCTGGTGCCCGACCGGAACACGGTGGAGGTGTCAGGCCCGCAGTCGTTGGTCGCACGCGTGAACGAGGCAATAGCGACCGTAAACGTTACCGGGTTGACGGTGGGGCTGGAGCAGAACGTGGATCTGGTACCCACAGTTGACGGCGGAGGGGAGATACGAGGGGTCACGGTACGACCGGAAACAACGCGAGTCGCGGTCTCGATCACCCAGTCCACGCTGACGCGTACCCTTCCTGTGGAAGCTGACATCACCGGCCAGCCGGCGCCCGGATACCGGATCTCAGGGGTGAAGGTCACCCCGACGACCCTCCAGGTTCAGGGGACGATCGGCGTATTGCAGGCGCTCGATACGTTGAAGTTGCCGCGAGTGGACGTGGGTGGCCAAGTAGCTGACGTAAAGACTACCGTGCGTCCAGCGCCGCCCGAAGGCGTGACCGTCATTCCGAACGGCACCATCGTATCTGTAGAGATCGCAATCACACCGATTGCTGGGTCACTCGCCTTGACGATTGCCCCCGAGGTAATAGATGTCCGGCAAGGGCTCGTCGCGCGGGTGAGTCCGGGCAGCGTAACCATCATTCTGGATGGGCCGCTGCCAAGGCTGAATGCGTTGCAGGCGGGGGCGGTGCGCGCCACTGTCGATGCTTCAAATCTCGGTCCGGGTACGTTCGATGTACGTGTGGTCGCGAGTGTGCCGGACGGGGTCTTCGTGCGTCAGGTGCAGCCCGCCACGGTCTCCGTTACGCTGACACAGCCATGACAGAACTCCAGGAAACCTCGCCGCTTGTAGCGATCGTCGGCCGCCCGAACGTGGGGAAGTCGGCTCTGTTCAATCGGCTTACCCGGACGCGCCGCGCGCTCGTCGAGGAGCTGCCCGGGACGACGCGGGATCGCATTTACGGGTGGTTCGACTGGCGAGGCCGCCATGTGCGCCTTGTAGATACCGGAGGCGTCGAGGGCCCCGAGGCCGACCCCTTCTCCGCGCTCATCCGGGATCAGGTGATTCAGGCGATCGAAGAGGCGGACGCGATCGTGTTCGTGGTCGATGCCTCTGAGGGAGTGACGGCGGCCGATGAGGCCATCCTAGACCTCCTCCGACGCTCAATGCGTCCAGTACTACTGGTGGGAAACAAGGCCGACCGGCGACAGGCACAACGTAACATTGCGGATTTGTACGCCCTCGGCCTGGGCGAGCCGGACTTGATCTCTGCGTACCACGGTCAGGGTGTGGGCGACCTGATGGATCACATCCTCGAAATCGTGCCGGAGGCGGAAGCGCCTCCTCGCGAAGAACGGCTGCGCATCGCGGTCGTCGGACGCCCGAATGTGGGGAAGTCCTCGCTCGTGAACGCGATCCTCGGGCAGCCGCGGGTCATCGTTTCGGATGTGCCAGGCACCACTCGTGATGCCATCGACACGCCGTTCGACTTTGAAGAGACGCCGATGTTGCTGGTGGACACAGCCGGCATCCGGCGTCGCGGGAAGATCGAGCGTGGGGTCGAACGACATTCAGTGCAGCAGGCGGAGCGCGCCATTGACCGGGCCGATGTCGTGTTCCTGCTCGTCGATCAGGCGGATCCGACAGTCGCCCAGGACACGCACATCGCCGGATACGTCACAGAGCAGGGCAAGGGCCTGGTCATCGTCGTGAACAAATGGGATCTCGCGGAGGATCGCAGTGACCGTCACGGCTTCGCGCGACGGGTCGACCGGCGCTATCATTTCATGCCGTGGGCACCGGTGCAGTTCACGTCAGCAGTGACCGGAGAAGGCGTGCGGGAACTGCTGGAACTGGCGGTGCACATCGGCCAAGTGCGCCATCAGCGGGTGCCAACATCCGAGTTGAACCTCGTTGTACATCGCGCGATGGCGGAGCACGGCCCTCCGACCATCCGCGGAAAGCGTCTGAAGGTGATGTATGCGACGCAAGCAGAAGTGTCTCCTCCCACGTTCGTGTTCTTCGTAAACAATCCCGAGCTGCTGCATTTCTCGTATCGCCGCTTCCTTGAGAATCGGCTGCGTGCGGCATTTGGATTTGAGGGAACGACGATCCGCATGGTGTTCCGGCGTCGCTCAGAAGACCGGCACGAGGTGTCAGCATGACTGCGTTCTTGCTACTGGTAGGCGGCTACCTATTGGGGTCAGTACAGTCGGGGCTGATCGTCGGGGAGATCTATCGCGGCGTCGATGTACGCGAATACGGTTCGGGGAAGACCGGGTTCACGAATACCCTGCGGATGTTCGGGCTGGGCGCGGCACTGATCGTTGTACTGTTCGACATTGCAAAGGGGGCGTTGCCGATACTGATCGGGCGGTTTGTGTTCGACGACTCGCTCGGAGCGGCGCTGGGTGGCATGGCGGCTGTTGTGGGGCACACATGGCCGGTCTTCGCGGGGTTCCGGGGGGGACGGGGTGTGGCGACATCGTTTGGAGCGTTCTTGGCGGTCGCCCCGATGGCCGCGCTAGTAACGCTGGTGATCGGCGGCGCGGTGCTCGCGGCCACGCGCTACGTGTCGCTG
>CAYGHU010000090.1:0-6687 GCA_964349785.1 uncultured Dehalococcoidaceae bacterium
TCACGGTTGCCACACCACCGTCGGCAAACGACCCCGGCGGATACGACTGGGTCCCCCTCGCGGCCGCCGCAGACACGCTCTGGTTACGTGCCCCATCCGATCCGGCCGCCTACTATGAGCAGCTCGAACCGGCGTTGCAGGCGAAACGCGATAGCGGGTTCGACCTGCGTAAGGTCGCGCTCGTTGTGGACCGCAGCTCCCATGACCGGTCGAGCGAAGGGGCAGGTACGCTTTCGTTGCACACCGCGCTCACTACCGCCAGCGCTCTCCAGACGAAGCTAGATCAGGGGATCGCTCCCGGTGGGGCCGTCACTCTCGTGGGCACGAACATCGACCAGGGTGGAGGCGACAGCGGCATCCGCTGGGACGACCGCGCGAAGAGTGTGACGTTCACGTACACCGACCGCAGCATCCAGCACGCGGTCTGGATCGAGAATCGCTTCTCGGTCGCCTTCCGGCTCGACCTGGCTCGGCGTTATGGACTGGGTGGAGTGATCGTGGCGTCCGCCGCGCAGGACGACGAGTTGCCTGACGTATGGAATCTCATCTCGCGATATCTCGATGGCGGCACCGTGCAACTGGAGATGCCATACGGCCCCTATCTCCAGCCCCAGTGGATAGCTTCCGAAGGCAAGATCGACCTTGGGGCGACCAACGGGCTGGCGGTCTGGAACGCCCCCGCCCGTCCCGGTATCTACGAGGTCACGCTGATCGTCTCAGATGGCGTCATTTTCGTCGGCCAACAGCTGTCGCTGCGCGTGGCGGAAGCACAGCGCGAGCCAACTCCGGCGGCTACGACTGCGACGCCGACCCCGTCCCGGACTGCGACGGCAGTCCCCACTTCAGCGCCGACAGTTGTGCCGGCGACGGCTACAGCGACGCCGACGAGCGGCGCAACTTCGACGACCACAGCCACAGTAACTTCGACCGCCTCGAACTGAGCATGACCGGGGAGTACTGGCCATGCGCGTGATCGCGGGCTCCGCTCGCGGGATGCTGCTGCGCCGGCCGCGCGGGAAGGGGACACGCCCTACAGCGGGGCGTCTGCGCGAGTCCCTGTTCGCGATGCTCGAAGCCGCGGACACCGACTTGAGCGAAGTCCTCGATCTCTACGCCGGCACCGGCGCGCTCGGCATCGAAGCCCTGTCACGAGGCGCAGGGCGATGCACGTTCGTGGAGTCCGATGCCCACGCAGTCGTCGCGATCCGGGAGAATCTCCTGCACACGGGCTTCGAGGGGCGAGCGGAAGTCGTGACGGCGCGCGTTGGGCGGTGGCGCCCACCGCGGCAGGTGCTATACACCCTAGTAGTGGCCGATCCGCCGTATGATGACGGCGGTGCCTGGCAGGCGATCGCGGCTACGCTGGAGGGCGCGCTCGCAGGGCGCGCCGTGATTGCGGTGGAACACGCGGCTCGCACGCCGGCTCCAGATGTGCTCGCGGGATTTCCGCTCTGGCGCGATCGCCGCCAGGGTGACGGTGCTGTCGCGATGTATCGCGCACGGCCAGCGGGAGAGGATGCCGAATGACGGTCGCGATGTACCCGGGGCGCTTTGACCCCGTCACCAATGGGCACCTCGATATCGTCCGGCGTGCGGTGGGGATTTACGAAGCAGTGGTGGTTGCCGTGGCCCATAGCTCGTCGACGCTCTTCACTACTGAGGAGCGTGTCCACCTGTTCCAGACAGCGGTGTCCGATATGCCCACAGTGCGCGTCGTCGCCAACAAGGGGCTCACCGTGGAGGCGGCTCGACAGGAGGGCGCCCAGGTGCTGGTGAAAGGGCTGCGCGCGATCACGGATTTCAACTCCGAGTTCGACATGGCGTTGATGAACCGGAAAATAGCGCCCGAAGTTGAATCCACGTACCTGATGACATCGCTTGACCACCTGTTCGTGAGCGCGTCCCGCATTCGGGAGCTTGCGAGTTTCGGATACCCGGTGGACGATCTGGTGCCTGCCGTCGTCGCCGAAGCGCTGCGGGAGAAGTTCAAGCAGCGCTAACTGACCGCTAACTGGGAGAATCGTATGGACCTGTTGCACCTCGTCGACCGGCTGGAAGAGCTGGTCGGCAGCGCGCAGAAAATGCCGATTGGCAGTCGCGCTATCGTCGACCGGCGGCGCATTCTCGACATCGTCGATCAGATGCGGGTTGCCGTGCCGCAGGAGGTACGCGAAGCGCAGGAGATGGTGGCGCATCGCGATGAACTCTTCCGTGAGGCTGAGGAGGAAGCTCGCCTGATCGTCGCCCGTGCCGAAGAGCGGGCGGCTCGGATGGTGGAACAGCACGAACTCACCATCGTGGCTCGCGGCCGCGCCGAAGAGATCGCGAAACAGGCTGAGGCACGCATCGAAGAGCGCATTGCCGAGGCGAACGACGAGATACAGCAACGTATCGAGGACTCACGCAAGGTCGCCGACCAGCAGATGGAGGCGGCGGACGAGTACGCCCAGGAACTTCTCTCGCGCCTCGAAGCCCAACTCCAGGCGTTCGTGCGGTCCGTGCAGTCAGGCATCTCGCAACTGCAGACCGCACCGCGTAGCCTCGATGCAGAGGCGAGCGAGATGACGCATGCGTCCATGTCACCGGGGTCCGAGGCGGACGAGGAAGCGCTCGATGACGAGTGGGTGGATCGCGAACCGCTCGATCGAGACGACGAAGAGCTTGAAGACCTGCTTCGCCCCCATGGGGAGATAGCCCCCGTGCCCCCGCCTGCGCCCGGACCCGGCGTTATCGACGACTTCGCGATGCCGCAACTCGACGATCAGCCATCTGGGGCAAGCTCGCGTGAACAACGCTCAGAGCAGGATGCCACTGAGGGACGTGAGGGCGGCAGACGCACGCCCTGGTCGTAAGCGGCATCGATAAGCATCAACTACCCGCTCCCCAGATATCATCGAGCATCTTGAACAGCATCTGCCTGACCTGATCCGCTTCGGGCGAGTCGAGGAGGTCCGTGCCATGGGCACGACCGTCCACGAGCAGCGTCTGTCCCGGATCCACGTACGACCGCTCCTTGAAGGTCTCGACCGTATGTTCCGCCGACGTATCGCCCTTCGCGGCGATCATCGCCAGGGGTACGCGCACGTCTTTGGCCGCCTTGGACGCATCGAGCCCCCGGAAGAGGTCCGGCGCCGAAAGCGTGATTACGCCGTCCACTGGTTCTTTGGCGGCAGTCACGATGGCAGCTGTCCCGCCCATCGAGGCGCCGACGAGCACGATGTGGCGGTAGCCGCGCGCGTGCGCGAAGGACAGCGCCGCGCGCATGTCGCGGTCGATATCCGCTGGCTCCACATCCCCCTCTGAGGCGCCGTACCCACGAAAATCGAGGGTCAGCGCGGAGATGCCACGGTCGCGCAGCATACTGGCGGTGCCGAACCACGACTGCTGGTTGGCGTCGTACATATGCAGCAGGATGGCGAGCCGCTCTGGGTCGGCGGCGAACAGCCTCGCGTCGAGGCGAAGGCCGTCATCTGTGGTGATCGTCTCTTTCGTCGCGTTTGGGACTGGGCCAGTGATGTGACCGGCGCTTCCGGGGGCCTCCTGGCATGCGGTTGAGACCGTCGCCAACAGGATCGCAACGAGTAGCCAATGGCGCATCGATGGCCTACCGCACGACGAGGTTCAGCAGACGCCCGGGGACGTATACGACGCGCACCACTTCGCGGCCCGCGAGTTGCTCCGCTACCCGCAGCCTGCTTTCGGCCAGACTCCGCACCTCGGCCTCGGAGGCCTCCGCCGGCACGTCGATGTGTTCGCGGACCCGCCCGTTCACCTGAACGGGGATCTCGACAGTCTGACGGTGCAGTAGCGCCGGATCGGGCTGCGGCCACTCCTGCTGATGGACCGAGTACTCATGTCCGGTGCGCTCCCACAGCTCCTCTCCCATGTGCGGGCAGGCGGGCGTCAGCATCAAAATCAATAGCCGTACGGTCTCGTCCCATGCCACGCGATCGACCGGCCCCGCCTCACGCTGGCGCTGCATGGCGTTCGTCAGTTCCATCAACGCCGCAACCATTGTGTTCATCCGGTACCGCTCGATGTCGTCCGTGACGCGCTCCAGCGTCCGATGCGCGAGGCTGCGCAACTCGCGAGAAGCCGTCTCCTCGGGTGCGTCGACCAGTTCAGGAGGCTGTGCGACGACGAGCGACCAGATGCGATGCAGCCAGCGCGATACCCCGACAATGCCATCGACGTCGTACGGCCCGCCCTGTTCCCATGGCCCTAGGAACATCAGGTAGGCACGGAACGTATCCGCCCCCCAGCGCTCCACCTGGGCATCAGGCGCGACGACGTTACCTCGGGACTTCGACATGCGCCGCCCGTCCGGCCCAAGAATCTGGCCCTGAGCGAAGTAGCGCACGAATGGCTCGTCCCCGGGCACGATGCCCGCGTCCCGCGCCGCCTTGTAGAAGAAGCGGGCGTACAGCAGATGCATGGTGGCGTGCTCGGCCCCGCCGGTATACTGATCGACCGGCAGCCATGCCCGCGCCGCTTCTGGGGATACCGGGTGCTGGGTATTGTGCGCGTCCGGATAGCGCATGAAATACCACGAAGAGCACGCGAACGTGTCCATCGTGTCCGTCTCGCGACGGGCGGGCTTGCCGCACTCCGGGCACGAGGTGTTCACGAACGCCTCAGACCGCGCCAGCGGCGACTCTCCAGTCGGCTTGAACTCGACGTCGTAGGGGAGCACTACCGGAAGGTCACTGTCCGGCACTGGCACGATCCCGCAGTCGTCGCAATAGACCATGGGGATAGGCGCGCCCCAGTAGCGTTGGCGCGAGATCAGCCAGTCGCGCAGCCGGTACACGACCTGCGGCCGGCCCCAGCCACTCGCTTCGAGGTGCCTAGGGATCGCCGCCTTCGCCTCTTCGCTCGGCAGGCCATCGAACTCGCCCGAGTTCACCATTGTCCCAGGCTCGGTATACGCGGTTTGGAAGGGTGTGCCATCCCAGTCGGGCGGCGCGATGACGACGTTGACGGGGACGCCGTACTCGCGCGCGAATTCGAAGTCGCGCTGGTCGTGCGCGGGCACGCCCATTACGGCGCCTGTGCCGTAGGTGTACAGCACGTAATCCGCCGTCCAGATCTGGATGCGGTCGCCCGTCAGGCGGTTGATGCAGTACGCCCCGGTGAAGACGCCCGTCTTCGGCCGGTCCGTCGACTGGCGCTCGATCTCCGTCGCCCGCGCCGCACCATCGAGGTACGCCTCGACCTCGGCGCGGCGGTCGGGCGTCGTAAGCTGCGGCACCAGCGGATGCTCCGGAGCGAGCACCATGAAGGTGACCCCGCAGAGCGTATCCGGACGCGTCGTGAAGACCCGAATCTCGTCCGTCTCATCAGGGATGGGCACCTCAAGGGCGAACGAGACCTCGGCGCCTGCTGAACGGCCGATCCAGTTCCGCTGCATCAGCTTCACGTAATCTGGCCACTCGAGATCCGCGTTGTCGAGCATCTCTTCGGCATAATGCGTCGTCCGCAGGAACCATTGCGCCATCCAGCGTTGCACGACGAGCGTGTCGCATCGTTCGCACCGGCCGTCGACCACCTGTTCGTTGGCGAGCACTGTCTGGCATGACGGACACCAGTTCGCGGCCGCCTCGGCACGGTAGGCGAGGCCTATCCGGTAGAGCTGCAGGAACCACCACTGCGTCCACCTGTAGTACTCGGGCGACGACGTGTTCACTTCGCGGCCCCAGTCGAACATCGCGCCCATGCGCTTGAGTTGGCCCCGCATACGCTCGATGTTCGCCATCGTCCAGTCGTACGGATGCAGACCGCCGCCCTTGATCGCGGCATTCTCAGCCGGCAAGCCAAACGCATCGAAGCCGATCGGGAAGAGGACGTTACGCCCTCGCATCCGCCGGTAGCGCGCCAGCGCGTCCGAGGGCGCCATCGCGAACCAGTGCCCGATGTGCAGGTCTCCCGAGGTGTAGGGGAACATCGTCAGCGCGTACCAGTTCTCGCGCCCGGGCACGTGGTCGGCGGTCCGGTACAGGCCTGTGTCGGCCCATCGCTGCTGCCAGCGCTGTTCTACTTCTTGAGGTTGATAGCGCTCCGCATCGGCACGCTCCATCGCGGGGGGCTCACCTGTGGTCATAGTCGCTGTCTCACCTCACGATAGGTGCCGTTGCGGGGACGGCACGAGTGATGGATGTCGGAGATGGCGTATGGCGGACCTGTCCAGGCTCGATCCGCTCTCGTAAGGGCGAGCGCCGGGCGCCCGCGCAACGTCCAGACGGAGGTCCGCACCAGACGCACACGACAAGGGTATCGAATTGCGTACAGTGGGGCATCATCGCGTCAGTTCGGGTTCAAAACGCTACCAGGATCAATACGGCGGCCAGCGGCACCCCCGCGGACACGAGCAGCAGCAAGCGCCGCGCCTCCCGCAAGCGCGCCGCGGCCTCCCCGGCGCGGAGCGCTCGCCGCATCTGCCACGTCACGAGGATGAAGTACACGGCGAAGACCGCGATGATGATCGGCATCGCGCAAATCCTACCGGCACAGCGGGCTTGGCGCGAAGTCGCGCTCTCCTCGGCGTGCCTGCGCCCCGCGGGA
The DNA here is from genome assembly GCA_964349785.1 of uncultured Dehalococcoidaceae bacterium. Lineage (GTDB taxonomy): Bacteria > Chloroflexota > Dehalococcoidia > UBA2979 > UBA2979 > JAIBBD01. The sequence goes on from CAYGHU010000090.1 coordinate 6,562, forward strand.
TCGGCCCTCCCTGGATGAGCGCCACCGCAAGTTCAGTACATCGCGCTGCCCGCACCCGCCCGCACGCTGGACGCGTCGATCCGCGTCACGTAGATTCGATGTGGGCCCGTAGCTCAGTGGTAGAGC
>CAYGHU010000091.1:0-6661 GCA_964349785.1 uncultured Dehalococcoidaceae bacterium
GTTCGGCTTCGAGCAGCCCGATGGCAATGGCGTCCTGGCCACGTGCCACATGGTCGCGCGCCCGTCTGATGACTGACTCAGCCGAGGGCAGCTCCGCGGGGTCATCCCGCACGAGAATACGAGCTGCCTCGTCGGGCTCGCCGCTTCGGGAGAGCGTTTCGGCCAGGAGGGCGCGGGCCTCCACGGGTAGTTCATCATGGAGGCGCGTTTCGTGAAGTTGGGCCAGTGCCTCGCGGAGGATCCGCTGCGCCCGGGTGTACCGGCTACGCCGCGTGAGCATCTGAGCCGCCTGTGTCACGAGCGCCAGCCGGTCCCGAGTGAGGTCAACATGCCCGACCAGATAGTGGTGGGCCATGGCCGCCGCATTGGTGGGCCAGCCCGAGTCTTCCTTGATCGCGGCCACACGCGCGTGTAGATGGCGTCGAATGAGCTCGGGGGTGTCCCGCACGACCTCCATCCGGGCCAGCGGGATCGTGAATCTGAAGTTGATCTCGCCGCCTTCGCTCTTTGGAGTGACGAACCGGCGATCCTGTGCGGCGGCCAGATGACGCTCGATCACCTTGGGGTCGAGTTCGAGAAGTGTCGCAAGATGGCGGATCGGAGCGGGCCCCATCCAGGCTGCTAGGCCGCGCGCCACAATGAGGGCGACTGGGTCGCTCCCCTCATCGAACGTGCCGCCAAGTACGCGGCGAAACGGCGGACCCGAGATGAGCGCGTGCTCTATGAACTCGCTTCCACTGAGTACCAGTTGCCGTTCCGACTCTCCGAGACTCGCGACCCGATCCAGGATCGTTTCCACATGGCTCATCAGTCCTGCGGACAGGTATACCGCACTCTCGGCGAACCTCGAAGCCGTGGTCCCAATTCCAAATCTGGATTCCGCGAGGCCGATGACCTCGTCTGTGGTCATCAAGTTGAGAGCGACTTCCATACACCGCGCGCGTGCACGGTAGCCGGCACTCGGGGTAGGCCAGCTTCCGATTCCCGAGAACGGGCCAGCCCTCCCTGCCGCCTCGGGAACTGCGATAGCCACCATCAAATTGCCACACGGCGGGTTCAGTACCAGATCGACCAGGGCCGAGCGGTCAGGTGGCAGCAGATCGCTTGCGTTGTCTACCAGGATCACCACGCCCGGCCGGCCTGCGGCTGCTCGCTCGCACGCCGCGCGGAGCAGGTGCACGCGCTCAATATCCGAGGGAAGGTTGTCGGTCCGTGAGCCGAGCTCTCTGGTCAAGCGATCCACAGCAAGGAGCGGTATGGCAGCGTCGCGGGCATCCACCGGGGCGATCCGCAGCCCACGCGCACGGGCGAATTCCGAGACCTCAGCCAGAAACCGCGTTTTCCCTGATCCTGAAGGCCCGGTCGCTACCAGGAAGCAGGGGCTTGCGGACTCGACGAGCAGCAAGGCCTGCCGGACCGTGCTCCAAGCCCCATGTCGACCGCCTCGATTCGTCCCCTGGTCTGTCATGGCTAAATCGCGTTCACGATTACGTACGTCTCCGTACAGGATTGGCCGTCGCTACGTATACCACGTAGTCAGTCGGACAAGAGGCTCCCCCTAACATCCGAATCGCGGAGGGAGGCCCAAGATGATTGTTTCTCGGCGACGAGTGCTGTCCGGCGAATTGCGAGTGACGCTTGGGCGAAGGCTACGGGAGCTGCGGGTCAGACATCGGGAATCCCAAGAGGCAGTCGCCTGGGCGGCCGACGTCACACAGGGCTCCATCTCAAACTACGAGGCGGGCCGGAACGAAATACCACTCTCGGTCTTGATGTCTATCTGTGAGTACTTTCACACTCCTCTGTCCGAGATCTTTCCGAAGGCGGCCGGGCTTTTAGAGATGACGGGCACACGGGACACCGATCTTTGCCTCGATGACTGCCACGCGGAGGGAGCGGGGTGAACGACTGAGCTGGCGGGGAGGCAACTCGCGCGGTCTTAGCCCGGAGGCTGCCAGCCGAGGGGCTGTCTGGCCACGATGTTCGTCTGCAGCAGTCGCTCAACCTCAGGCGCGGTCATTCCTAACAGTTCGCGGAGGACGTACTCGTTCGCCTCTCCAAACAAGGGAGCGGGGGCCGCGACACCGCTGTTCCCCAACTGGCTTTTCCATGCCGTACGCGTGTGGGGGAATCCTCCCATCTCCGGGTGGTCCACCCACGCGAACGAACCGCGATGGCTGACCTGGGGGTCCGTAAACAGTTCGTCGATCCGCAAGGCATTCCCCGCCGCGATCCCGACCGCTTGTAACTGATCCTGCACGTCCCCTGCAGTCCGCCCGGATGTCCACGCGCTGATGGCTGCGTCGGCCGCATCCTGGTTTGCGTAGCGGTCAGCCCGCTTCACAAACCGCGGATCCGTTGCGAGTTCTGGGCGGCCGATGACGTCAGTGAGCCGCCTCCATTGCTCGTCTGAAGTCACTGCAACGGCAACCCACTGGTCGTCGCCGGCACATGCATATACACCGTGTGGAGCGTGGGACACGTGCCGGTTACCGATGCGCGTCTGGTCCACGCCTCGCGTCATGGCTTCCATGATCGCTGGCGCAACGGACTGCACCTCTCCCTCCAACATGGACATCTCGACGTACTGGCCCTCACCAGTGCGCCGGCGATGCCGGAGCGCGGCGATGATACAGAACGCTGCGTGCAGCCCGGCGTTCTGGTCGCAGAAGAAGTTCGCGGGTTTCCCGGGGCCTCGGTCTGGATAGCCGGTCAGGTGCGAGACCCCGCTCATTGCATCGATGCCGGGCCCGTATGACCCGCGGGCCTGGTACGGCCCTGACTTCCCGAAGGCGGGCATGGACACCATGATGATGGAGGGATTCACCTTCTTGAGATCCTCATAGTCGATGCCGAGGTTTCCCATGACACGAGGTGAAAAGTTTTCGACGACCACATCGGAGACGGCTGCAATCCTCAGGAAGATGTCACGCCCCTCGGGACTCGAGACATCGACGGCGATGTGCCGTTTGCTGCGATTCAGCTCGGCCCAGTTTGGGACGCGGTTGAACGGGTGATCCGGTGATCCCGCACGCGGGCGCGGCAGCATCCGAGGAGTGTGGGCACGCGCGTTCGGTTCCTCGACCTTAATCACCTCCGCGCCCATGTCTCCCAGGACGTGGCACGCCACTGGGCCGGCGACGGCGACGGTCATCTCGAGAACCCGTATGGACGACAGCGCTCGCTTATTTCCCAACATGACTCGACCTTTCGCCCTGCCTCGCGAGCGCCTCTGAGCGCGATGGCATCACCCATGTGGTCACACTGCCAACAACTTACTAAGAGGCGGCATCCTCCGAGCCCAAGACCTCCCCCTGGTGTTCTCCCAGGAGAGGTGCCCGACGTGTGACCCATGGCGTCTTCGTCATCATGCCGGGAGCGCCCGGCTGCCGGATGACGCCAGCCCTCGGGTGCTCAACCTCCTGGAAAAAGCCGCGCGCCTCCAGATGGCTGTCTTTGATCAACTCCAGCGGAGTAAACACCTCGGTAAACGGGAGCCGCATCGCTTGGGCCATTTCGACTACTTCGAATTTGTCATGCTGTGAGAGCCAGCGGTCCATGAGCTTGTCGATCTCGTCCGCATGCCCCATCGGCGTGGCCAGGATCTCCGGGTCGTTCAGCTCGGGCACCTCCATGAGCGTGCCCATGAGGTCCGGGTGCCTCGTGTTGGTGTGCACATGGACGTAGCCGCCTTTGCAGGGCCGGATGCACGATGGGTAAAACACCTCTGGCGACATCCCGAGCAGGCGCGTGCCGTTACGCTTGGCAACGATGCCGGTCCCGATATACAACTGGGCGGGGCCGCCAAGCAGGAACATGGCCGCTTCAAAGACTGCAAGGTCGAGGTAATCCCCCTCACCTGTCAGTTCGCGCTGAGTGACGGCTGTCATGATCGCCACTGCGGCCTGAAGCGCCGTCTGTTGTTCCGCCAGATTGTCGTAGGACTTGACCGGTTCGCGATCGGGATCCCCCGTCAGCCGCAAATAGCCGCTGAGTGCCTCTGCCACGATCTCCGCACCGGCGTAGTGGGCATACGGCCCGTCCTGCCCGAAGAAGGAAATCGATGCGTAAATGAGATCGCTGCGTACCTGAGACAGCGCTTGATATCCAAGCCCGCGAGCCGCCATGTACCCCGGAGGGTAGCTCTCGATCACGATATCGTAGTCCTTGAGCAACCCGATCAGACGCCCTTGGTCCGCGGCGGCGTCCAGGTTGAGTACAACGCTGCGCTTTCCGGTATTCATGTGAAGGTGACGACCGGATAGCTCCAGGTCTTCCTCGCCTGTGACAAATGGTGGCTCGTATCGAATCGGATCGCCGCCCGGCGGTTCTACCTTCACGACATCAGCGCCGAAGCCAGCGAGCAACTTGCCCGCATAGTTGAACGTCCCGCTGGTCAGATCCAACACCCTCAGGCCGTCAAGGGCTGCTGCTGGCATCGCATCGCTCCCTAACCCGACCGACTCGCGTCGGTGACACTCGACCGACCGGGACTATAGCAGTCGCCCCGGTGACGCTTGAACGACATGGACTGACCGGCCGGCAACGGCTGCGCGGATCCAGCAGCTACTCGGATTCATGGCGCGCTTGCGGTGGCCATCCTCGCTCGCGCTCCGCGCCCCCGGCCGTCCTGGATCACCCGCACCATACGAACAAGACTGCCCCGGCTGCGGCCACGCCCTCTGAACGGATCGACGTTCACATCACTAACGGGGCGAATTCCGGGCTGACAACGACCGGTGCTCCGGTCATCGCCTTGACATCATCGACCTCCCAACCCGGAAGCAGCCGCAGCAGATCAAAGCCGCTGCCATTTGGCTTCAAGATGGCGATGTCGGTGACAATCAAGGTTACAGTCCCCGCGGGGGCTGTCAGGGGCAGCGTGCATTGCTTGAGGAGCCGTGGGCTCCCATTGTTCGTCGTGTGCTGCATGACAAGGAATACGTTCTTGGCGCTGGCGACGAGATCCATCGCCCCGCCGATGCCCCCGAGATTTGACCACTCGTCGTTCGACGTCTTCCAGTTTGCAAACGAGCCGTCCATGGCGACTTCGTAGGCTCCGAGGATCGTGCAGTCAACGTGACCGCTTCGGATGAAGGCGAATGAGTCGGCGTGATGAACGACCGCTGCTCCCGCCTGCAACGTCACGTATTGGACGCTGGCGTTCACGACGTCGATGTCTTCAGTACCCTCCGGTGCCAGCACTCCGTAGCCAAGGAGTCCGTTCTCCGAGGTCAGCAGGATGTCGCTGTCCGGGGAGATGTAGGTCGACGCGAGCGTGGGGATTCCCACACCGAGGTTCACGATCCACCGCGGCTGTAGCAGACCTGCAGCAACCGCCGCCATCTGCTCCCGATCCAAGCGAGGTTTGCCGGAGTTATTCATGGCCGCTTCTCCTGCTCCGCTCGGACAGCAGCCGCCCGCATGGCCAGCATGTTGACCCCGCGAACTCCGCCGGCGGGGATCTCTACGATGGCTTCTACATACACGCCGGGCAGGTGAACCTCATCGGGGGATAGGCTCCCCGCGGGACCGATGGGTTCTTCGACTTCGACGATCGTGTGGCGAGCGGCCATCGCCATAATCGGGTTGAAGTTCCGACCGGTAAGCCGGAAGACTAGATTGCCTGCCTCGTCCGCCCGGTAGGCACGGACGAAGGTGTAGTCGGCGTCCAGCGCCTCCTCCATCAGGTAGGATCGGCCTCGGAAGGTCCGCTGCTCTTTGCCGTCGGCGACGCGGGTCCCGACTCCCGCTGGCGTGTAGAACGCAGGAATCCCCGCCCCAGCCGCGCGGATACGCTCAGCCAGTGTGCCCTGGGGCACGATCTCTGCGGTGATCGCACCGGAGCGTACCGCCTTTTCGCATTCGCTGATCTCGGACGGATGCGTGGCGGCAGTGAACGACGCAATCACATGCTTCACCCGACCTTGGCGCACAAAGTCCGAGGCGTGGAACAGGCCAGGAATCCCCCCGATGCCGACGGCGTTCGAGATGAAGGTAAAGTCTCCTTTGTCCGTCTCGTACAGTGCACGGAGGAGGTTCCACGGCGTACCAGGGCCGAACCCGGGGATCATGATCGATGCGCCGCTGGGGATGGCGGCGACTGCGTCCGCCATCGAGTGGTACTGCTGGGGGCCTCTCATCGATACACCTCGCTACATGGGAGTGAATACGCCCAAAAGGCCGATTCCGGCGGACGGGGCCAGAGCCGACCCGCTGCGGGTAAGCTCGCGATGCAGCGCCGTATCGATTGACCCAGAACGCGGCCAACACGGACACAGGCCTCTTGTACCGAGAGGCTCTAGGACACGCAATCAAACGGGTAATCGCGTTCAGCAGCCCAACCGCCGTCTGCGTCCCCAAGGGTGCGATGCTCGCTCCTCCGTCCTAGAGTGAGGGGACGCAACAGGGCCGGGGGTTATTGTGCAGGACCGAGCTGATTCAGCGTCTCCGCTTGCAGGTGTGCGGGTCGTCGAAATCGGGAACTTCCTCGCCGTACCGATCGCGGCAGCCTTAATGGCCGATATGGGCGCTGACGTGATCAAGATCGAGCCCCCTGCCGGAGACACCACCCGAAACATGCGGACGCGTGGCGAACGTCCGCCCGTCCCTGACCACAGTTTCCAGGCCTTAAACCGTGGCAAGCGATCGATCACTATCG
>CAYGHU010000092.1:0-6575 GCA_964349785.1 uncultured Dehalococcoidaceae bacterium
AACGCCGAGTACGGATCCGCCGCCACCAGCCGCGAGAGGCTGCCCGCCAGCTCGGGACTGGTGGCGGTGCGGTGCGCGATGACGAGATAGTGGTTCACGCGGCCCCTCGATGCGTATTCGAGCAGCTCGATCATACCGGCTCGGCGTACCATCAGCGTATGCGGAGCGGTGTTACCTTCCTCGGTGCATTGCGCCTGCTGACGCAGGGCGCCTTCCCCGGCCGCTGCCCCTCGTGCCGCCAGCATTCGATGTTTCGAGGCTTCTACACAATGTACGAGCGCTGCCCGTACTGCGGCGTCCGCTACGAGCGCGAAAGCGGCGCATGGCTCGGCGCCGTCGCCATCGGCTACATAATCGGTGCGCTGTGCGCCGTCGGGCTGGGTATCGTCGAGCTCATCTGGCATCCCATCGAGCCGTTGGGAGTGCACCCGCTCTGGACGATCGTCATTGTCAGCCTCGTGGTGACGGCATTCGGCTATCGCCCGGCGAAAGGGATGTGGTTCGCCCTCCTCTGGCTCTACGAGTTCACCGACGACTCCGAAGACCCGCCGAGTCCCAGCAGGCGTTACCTCTCCGGCACCGGCGAATAGTCCGTCGCCACCAGGATGTCCGACCTGATCTGGGAGACCAGCGGGCCATTGGCCTCGGACGCCGCGCGCACCTGTTGCCACTCCGGGTCGGCCTGGAACGCCGCCCACTCGGCATCGCGAGTCGCATGGTCGTCCCACGCGAGCATGTATACGAGTTGGTCGCTTGGACCGCCGTGCTTGTAGGTCCAGAATCCCACACACTGCCAGCCATGCTGCGCGAACAACCCCATCGTGTGCTCACGAAACCGCCGATGCAGATCCGCCAGCCGTCCGGGCATCGCCGTATACGTGCGCAACTCGTAGATCATCGTCCGTCCCTTTCACGCCGCCTGCTTCGACACTCGATGCTACCGATCAGCCCATGCCGCCGGGCACCCTTACCGCTCGCCGAACGCCACCCCGAGGTCCGGCGCGGGCCGCTCGAACGGCTCATACGCCTCCGACCGCCTCCCGAGCGCGATGCACGCCTGCGGCCTCCATGCTTCATCGAGGTCGAGTGCGGCGCGGACCGCCTCCGGCGCATACAGCGGCGCGGAGATCCAGTAGCCCGCCAGGCCATGCGCGTGCGCGGCGAGCAAGATATTCTGTAGCGCCGCGCCAAACGAGTGCGCGGCCAGTGTCCATTCCGCGCGCTCGCGGCGCTCGTCCGGCCACACGCGCAGCCCCTCCCCCACCAGGCACCCGAGGAGCAGCGTCGGCGCCTGGATTAGCTGCCGCCGCGATCGCTCCAGCGCGCGCGCCTGCTGCGCTGCCGACACGCCGTCCGCCTCCATGTCGCGCCGCCACGCCTCGCCCATGCCCGCCGCCAGCGCCTCCCGGCTCGCCGACAGCACGTGTACGAACCGCCACGGCCGCGTATGGTGCGGCGCGGGTGCGCGCAGCGCCAGCTCCACCAGCGCCGCGACCTCGTCCGGCGTCAGCGGTGGCCCCTCCAGGCCCCGGACGGAGCGCCTCGTGGCGATCGCCTCAGTGACGTCCATGGCCAACGTCCTGCATCTTCGCCCTCGCCCGCCTCGCGAGAAACGCGCGCGTCGCCGCGCCGAATGACTCCGGGTCGCGAGTCAGGTCGGCGGGCGTATCCACGTCGCGCGCGAGGGAGTCGCAGTTGAGCACCGCGGCCCGCCGTCCGCTCGCCGCCGCCGCCTGGAGGTGTGCCTGCGCCGAGCGCACCCCGAACGCCGGCGCAATTGCGTCGGGAGGCCGCAGGCCGAGGAGGCCCGTGCCGCCGTCCGCCGCCGCTACCAGGACGACCTCCGCTTCGCCGAGCGACTCAATCGCCATCGCGATGTCGGCCGAGGTCCCCCGCGGCACGTCCGCCGGCAAAACGACCGCCGCCCCGGCCGCCCGCACCGCCTCTGACCGCAGCGCGCCCGCGACGGCACTACTGTAATCGCTACCGAGATCCGGCTGCCGCCCCGCCTCGAAGCGCGCCGCGATGTCGTCGTACGCATCGTCGGACGTGACGAGATACAGCGGGCCGGAGTGGACAGATCGGACGGCCGTGAGCACGTCGATGAGCATCGCCCGCACCAGCTCCGCCCGAGCCTGGTCGTCGAAGGCCTCGCGAAACCGCGACTTCGCCTCCGCGAGCGGCTTGAGCGGGATGAGCACCACGGGTGCCAGTGCCCCCCTCACCGTTATCGGGCGACCGAGGCAAGGACGGCGCGCGCCAGCGCGACCTGGCGCTGCTCGCTCGTCATCATCGTGTCCGTCACGCATGCCCGCAGCCCGAGCGCCTCGATCTGTGGCGCAAGCGCCCCGTCGATGCTATCGAGGACGAATGTATCGATAAGGCCCCCGTACAACCGCGCCACGCCGAGAGCGGACACCTCATGTCCCAGCGAGCGCAGCATCGCGGCCGCCGGCCCCTTGACCGCGCTGCCCCCCACGATCGGCGAGATGGCCACCTTGTGGGCATCCGACGCCGCCAATGCCTCCTTCACCGCCGTCACTTCGAGGATCGGCCCGACCGACACGAACGGATTGCTCGGTGCGACGATGATCACCTCCGCTTCCTCGATGGCACGCAGCACACCGGGCGCGGGGCGCGCGGTCGCCGCACCGGGGAAACGGAAGCCGCGCACGGCGTCGCTCGCACGCCGGAGCACGAAGTAGTCCTGGAACGCCAGCTCGCCCTCCGCCGTCAGCACGACCGTCGGGTGCGGGTCGTCCGTGACCGGCAGGATCGCGCACGCGATGCCCCGTGCGGCGGCCAGCGTGCGCGTGACCTCGCTCAGCCGTTGCCCAGCGTGAAGACGCTCCGTCCGCCAGACATGTGTCGCAAGGTCGCGGTCGCCGACCTGGAACCACGGCTCGGCACCCAGCGCCGCCAGCTCGTCCAGTGCGCCGTGCGTGTCTCCACGTACACCCCACCCGGACTCCCCCTCCATGCCCGCGAGGGTGTAGACCACCGTGTCGATATCGGGCGAGACGTGCAGGCCAAGCCACGCGAAGTCGTCGCCGACGTTGCAGACCACCGTTATCTCGGCAGGCTCCATGACCCGCACGAGCCCCCGCATAAAGCGCGCGGCTCCCACGCCGCCGGCCAGCACCGTCACGCGCATTCAGCACCATCCCGCGTACATGGTGGCATCCCGTCGATGATAGCGGGCGACCGAGACCTTCGCGTCAGTGGCGTCGAGTGGATTCATACGCGACGCTGTACCAAGCGTAAGGAGTACAAGCATGAGCGCACTGACGGATGAAATCGAACGGCGTCTCGAAGAAGATGCGGACCTGCATATCGCGGTCGAGGAGGATGCCGGCAAGCTCGTCCTCACCGGTCTCATCGAGAGCGAACAAGAGCGCGCGACCGCCCTCGATATCGTGTCCGAGGTCGCGCCCGGCTACGAGGTGGAGGACAACCTCGATATGACAGTCGGTATCCCGGAGCTGAGTGCGGAACGGACAGGCCGGGAGGCTGGCGTGGGCATGTTCTCGGACGCCGAAGCCAGCCTCGATGAGGAGCGCGAGGCCATCGAACCGGGCGACTTCACCGATCAGCCAACGATCCAGTACGGCGACTACGCCGCTGGCCCGTCTTCCGCCTTCGGCGAGGACGAGTCGTCCGAAGGCGACGAGGTGTTCGTCCCTCCGACGGATCCCGTGGGCACCGACCGCGAGGTCATCGGCGGCCTCGCCACGACTTCGATGGATGACCTGGAAGTCGAGCGGTCCTCCGACGGACGGCTGGGCGACGAGGCGATCCGCGATGCGGTCCTCCGCGAACTCCGGGAGGACGCGGCCACCACTGACCTCGCTATCGATGTCGAGGTGATCGACGGCTACGTCACATTGCGCGGCACGGTCCCATCGGTCGACGACGCCGAGAACGCCGAAGAGGTGGCCGCCCGCCTGCCCGGCGTGATCGAGGTCATCGAGGAACTTGAGGTTGAGGACCTCTAGACCTAACGGGGGCCCCCGAGGTCCTAGGCCGCTGGCTCAGGCGTGCGCTCCTCGGAGCGCTCTACCCCGTCCAGCATCCAGCCACGGAAGCGCACGACGCCGGCAAGCCACACAAGCACCGGCGGCACGAACGCCACCACGATCGGCGCGGCGACCGCCTTCGTGTAGTCCCGGAGGAACGTCCAGTACTGCCGATATTGCTCGATGAGATCGGGGAAGCACCCGAAGAAGCTGATCGCCAGCATGCACGGCGCCAGCCAGCTCCGCGGGCGCAGCGCCGCGAGCGTGACCGGCCAGAGCATATACCACGGCCGGAACCAGCCCGTCGGCACGAGTAAGTAGAGAAACAGGATCGTGAAACTCGCCATCACCAGGTGGTCGAAGCTGCGCCGCGCCTGCCACGTCAGCGCCAGGAACAGCCCGGCGAACACGACTCGTAGCACGGTGCGCACCTGGTCGGTGGTCTCCGGGTCGCCCGGTGGGCCGGAGATGAGCAGGCCGATCAGCAGCGGCGTCGACGTGATCATCTTCCCCGCCTCCGCGCGCACCGTGTCGAACGTCGACAGCCCCTCCCACAACGGCGCGAAGACGACCGCCACAGCCAGCGCCGCGAGCCCCAACGCCTGCCCCGCCGTCACCAGGCGCGTCCGGGCATCCCCCTCCGCCTGATACAGGAGGTACAGCAACAACGGCGGGCCCATGAGCAGGCTGACATACTTGATCAGAGCCGAGACCGCCAGCGCGAGGAACGCCCACCTCCATTCCCGACGATGCGCCAATTCGAACGCCACGAGCACGAACAGCATCATCACAAGGTCGTTGTGGCCGTTCCCAACCACCCGGAACAGCACGAACGGGTTCCACGCGAACAGCACCGCCGCCAGCGTTTCCTGCCCGGGCCGCGTACGCGCCACGATCCGCCAGATCATCACCGCGCACCCGAGGTACGACGCAGCCGCGATCAGCTTGAACCCATACAGACCCAGGAGGTAATTGTCTCCGGGCAACAGCGCGGCGGGAGCGGCCAGAATAGGCCACAGGGGGCCGTACGGCGCCGGCTGGCCGGCCCAGCTGTAGCCGATCGGGTACGGGAAGTTGCCCGGCGCGACCGTCAGCGGGTTCTCCCCGTGCACCCACAGCACCCGCGACGAGGCCTGGTAGTGGAACATGTCCACCGCCGTCGGCGGATACATCGACAGCAGGATCAGCGCGAAGAGCGCGGGCATCCCGAACAGCAGCAGCGGATGGATCCGCCGCCCCGTGTGCCATGCCACCGCCAGCGCCACGAAGTACAGCGCGAACGTCACCAGTACGACCCCGACGTATTCGAGGGTGGGCGTCTCCCACGCGGGGCCGAGCATCTTCACGAAGTCGACGGTGATCCCCGCCTCGGGGAAGTAGCGGGCAAGGGGTATGCGCGCCGTCGCCACCGCGAACACCGCCGCGAGGCCCGCGCCTGCCGCCAGCAACACGCCGGTCGTCCGGTCAATCGCACGCCCTCGCACGGTGCTCTCTGGCGTTGAACTGGCAGTTGAAGCCGCAGTCGAAGTCATGAGCGGTCGGAAGGGTGGTTGCCGAGGCGTCCGGGGTCAGCCGTGTGCAGCAGGCGGCGATTCGAGAACACCCAGCCCCGCATGAGGCCGAAGTTCCAGATCATCGCGATGCCAATGGCGCCCAGCTTGCTCGCGGCGAGCGTCGTGGCTTCATCCGGCCACACCGCCCGCACCGCCGAGAACGCGACCGCCGAGATGACTGCCCCTCCGACAGCCACGGACAGGAACTGCCCCCATACCGCCGGCGAATCAGCCGCGCGGCCGACGCGAAAGGTCACGCGCGAGTTCCATACGTACGAGTGCAGTGCTCCCGCGAGGAACCCGAGTACGGACGCCGCCAGCGGCTCGATGCCGCTCTCCCACCCAAACGCCGCCACCAGCAGGGTAAACACCCCCGCATCCACGGCGGCATTCCCCAGACCCACAATCGCAAACAGCAGGAACTGGGCGCGCAACCGCCGGGGGCGCAACGGAGACGCCGGCAATCGCGCCTCGGCGCGCACATCCCTATGGACCGATGATCGTCGGCTCATCGAAGGACGCCAGCCGGCACGCGCGCGAGCCTCATCGGCCATCCCCTTCCGGGGAACGCGGCCGCCTGATGCCGCCGCAGACTTACGGTAGCAGCAGCCCCAACTCGAGGCGACTCGCATCGCCGGAACCGAGGCTGCCGGGCCGAATCGCTACGCGAGATCCTTACGAAGCTGTTCCGCTTGCGACGAACGGATCTCATGCGCCTCTGCGGGCGTCAGCTCCTTGTTACAGCTGATACACACGAACACGGTAGCCTTGCTCTCGTCGCCCATGTCCTCAGCGCTGTCCCAGCGTGCGGTCAGGGTCATATGCAGGCACGGCGGCTTCTCATGCGTAAGCGTCGGCTGCTCTCGTTTCCGTCTGAATAGTCCCATCGCGCGCGGCCCTCCTTGCTGCTTGTCCCCTCCTTCGGCAAGCGCACGGTCACACACTTCATGCTAGCCCCAGCGGCAACCCCCTATAGCTCGTATTCAAAGATCGAAGCTCAGTGCGA
>CAYGHU010000093.1:0-6510 GCA_964349785.1 uncultured Dehalococcoidaceae bacterium
CGACGATGGGTGGCGGCTGGTCGGTCTCGCGGCGTTCGCGTCGGAGCCGGACATCGTGGAGCTGCCGTTGCACGATCCGGCCGATGGGGATGTCGGCCACGATCAGGTCTTCGTCCATGGAGGCGGCGCGCGCGATGACCTCGCCGTCTGGGCCGAAGACCGCGGAGTTGCCGTCGAAGACCAGTTCGTCCTGGCCGCCAGTCTGGTTCACCCAGACGATCGCCACCGTGTTGTCCGAGGCGCGGGTCGCCACCATGCGTTCGCGGAAGTGGGGCTTGCCGGCATGAAAGGGGGAGGCGTTGATGTTCACGATCACCCGGGCGCCGGCCAGCGCCTCGGCGCGCATCGGGCCGCCGGGAAACCAGAGGTCTTCGCAAATGGTCAAACCGACCTCAACGCCGCCGATGAGGAAGAGCGGCGCCGCTTCGCCCGGCTGGAAGTAGCGATACTCGTCAAAGACGCCGTAGTTCGGCAGGAAGTGCTTGCGGTACGTGCCGGCAATGCGGCCACGATGGAGCACCGCCGCGCTGTTGTAGAGCTGGCGGTCGAACTCGATGCAGCCAACGATGAGGGGCGGTAGCCCCTCAGCGCGTTGGGCGAGTCCGTGGAGCGCCCGCGTCGCGTCCTCGATAAACGCCGCTCGGATGAGGAGGTCCTCCGGCGGGTACCCGGTGAGGGCGAGTTCGGGGAAGGCGACGAGATCAGCGCCGGCGGCCGCCGCACGGCGGGCAGCTTCGAGGATGCTTTCGCTATTCCCGGCGAGGTCGCCGACGGTTGTGTTGATCTGGGCTAGGCCGACCCGTAGCGTCCGCATCACGTCCGTCGCTTCTCTCTTCCGACTCAGTATATCGGTCACTCTCGGGCCAAGGCATACTGAAAGAGGTTACCCGCCAGGGAGGTACGGATGAACGCGGACCTGGTGGGTCAGCTTACGAGCGCAAGTTCGGCTGCCCACGACACCATCCGAGAGGGCCATTCCGTCTGGACGGCGTGGACCTTCGACCTGCCCGTCATTGTGCCGGCGGTGTTTGTCGCGTTCTTCTACGCGCGAGGACTTCACCGCTGGAAGGACCGCCACCGCCCACACCCCGTATGGCGGACGGCCTGCTACTACCTCGGGCTGACGCTGCTGGTGCTGTCGATCGTGTCGCCGGTCGATAGCCTGGGCGCACATCACTTCTTCATGCACATGATTCAGCATGAGGTCATTATGCTGGTCGCGATCCCGCTCGCGCTCCTCGGCGCGCCGACTACCCCCGTGCTGCGCGGCATGCCCAGGTGGCTGCGGTTGGGGGTCGTGGCGGGCCTGGCTGGCGACTCGATCGTGCGGTTTGTCTGGGGGTTCCTCACCCAACCGCTGGTGGCGTTCGTGCTGTATACGGTCGTCCTCATCGTGTGGCATCTACTGCCCGGCTGGTACAACGAGGCTGTCCGCGACCCAAACGTCCACTATCTTCAGCATCTCTCGTTTGCTGGGACGGCGTTCCTGTTCTGGTGGAATGTCATCGACCCTGCGCCGCTCCACGCCTCGATGGGACATTTGTTACGGATGGTCTACCTGCTTGCGGCAACGACGGCGCAGTCGGTCATCGCCGCGTTGATTACGCTGTCCGACCGGCCGCTATATGACGTATACGTTACTGCTCGTCCGATCTTCGACATCTCCCCACTCGCGGATCAGGAGCTTGGTGGGCTGATCATGTGGGTGCCAGGTCAGATGGTGCATCTATTGGTCATCGGGGTGCTGTTCGGGGTGTGGGCGGTGCAGTCGGAGCGGCAGCAGCGTGACCTCGAAAAGCGTGAGGAGGCACCGCTGACGCAGCCTCCCGTACACGTTGCCCGAGACGCTTGAGACCAGAGGAATTGCATCCTAATCGCGCGGTGATCTCGATGAGCTCGGGAGCCTGTTCGGGAGAGTCTTCGCTATTCGCGCCAAGTGTCGCATGGATCGGATCGGCGGTGACTACCGAAGTGGTTCACTCCAAGGGTAACGCCCGTAGCTCGTCCGTTCAGGCGCGCACCAGTTGGTCGACCATGATCGCCGCGAACAACAACGCGAGGTAATACGTCGAATACTTGAACAACGGCCAGGCGCGCGTGATTCCGGGCGTACGCCATAATGACAGCGCCATCGCGATGAACAGCGCGCCGCCCGTTATGGCGGCCACCCAGTACACAGCCTCCAGTTCCGCAACGCCGGCGAAGATGATCGTCAACGCTACAAGCATGACTGACCAGAGCATGATCTGGCGCTTCGTCTCGGCGACGCCTCGGACGACTGGCAACATGGGGACACCCGCTGCGCGGTAATCCTCTTCGAGGACGAGGGATAGTGCCCAGAAATGCGGCGGCGTCCACCAGAACACGATCAAGAACATGAACACTGGTTCCAAGCTTGCGAGGTCTCCGGTAACCGCCGCCCAGCCGATCAGCGCCGGAGCTGCCCCTGCCGCACCGCCGACAACGATGTTCTGCCACGTGTTTCGTTTCAGGTAGTAGGTGTATACGATCACGTAGAATGCGATCGCCGCAAGTGAAAGGAGCGCCGCCAGCAAGTTCACAGTCAGCGTAAGCCACACGACCGCGATCACTCCAAGCGCGAAACCGAAGACAGCTGCGTTCCGTGGGGCCATGGAACCGAGCGGCAGAGGACGGTGCGACGTCCGCGCCATTCGCATGTCGATGTCACGGTCGGCGTATTGATTCATCGAGTTGGCCCCGCCCGCAGCCAGCATGCCGCCGATCAGCGTTGCGATGACGAGCCACGTGTCCGGCCAGCCCCGTTCGGCGAGCACCATAGCCGGGACGGTTGTGATGAGCAGCAACCAGATGATGTTCGGCTTCGTAAGCGCGATGTAGGAGCGGATCGTCGAACCGATCCCACGTCGTGGCCCGCCGATTGGCGCGTCTGCGAGGTTGTGTGCATCCATGGTCGTGCTAGACACGAGTGGCCGCACTGTCACCGCTGCGACTCGTTCGCGCCGCTGTTGCCGGGGCGTCGTCGGGAAGACCGGGATGGTACCGCCCAGCCACGGCCACAAGCACCATCAGCGTCCAGATCATGGCTCCCAGCGCCAGATGACTGACACGTGAAACTTCCGAAAAGTCAGTCCAGATGTTGGATGCGCCAACCAGGATCTGCGTCCCATACAGCCCGACCAGCAGCCATGCCGTGCGGCGGAGCAGCGGGCTGCCGTCGCGCAGCCGGAGCAGCGCCGCCGCAACGCCCGCCACTGCCACTAGGCCCCCCACGACGATGAAACGGTGGAGCCAATGGATGCTCTGCTCCCAGGTGCCGTCCACGAACGGCACCTGGGCCTCCGAACAGCCCGGCCAGCTTGTGCATGCCGCTGTCGCGTTCTCGCCCACCACGTAGGCCCCGCTCAACACCACCAGGAACGTCACCGCCGCCCCCGCTGCCGCTAGCCTCAACACGCGGCTTCGGTCACCGACGTCGTTGCGCGCCCGGTTCGCCCCAAGGAACGCGAACCCCGCGATTAACGCCAGCACCGCCAGCAACACCATTGCTGTCGCAAGGTGGAAGGTGACTACCTCCGGAGGAAGCTCCCGCTCGACCGTCTCTCTGCCGAGCAGGGCCTGAAACCCCAGCAGCGGTAGCGAAGCGATCGACAACCAGCGCAGCGTCGCGTCGCGCCAGTGATAGCGGAGCGCGACGTACACCGTTGCCATGACCAAGACGCCGACAATTGCCGCTGCCGTGCGATGTGAGTACTCAATGATCGCCGTTTTTTCCGCCGGGGGATGCCATTGACCGTGGCAAAGCGGCCAGTCGGGACAGCCGAGACCAGAGCCGGTGGTCCGCACGATCGCGCCAATAGCAACGAGAACGAGCGTCGCGATGACGGTCGTGATTGCAAGCATCTGAAAGCGGGTCATGATCCCCGTCACGATGACTTCATGCTACGCCGTCATTCCGTTGTGCGCTGCGCCGATCCTCCCGGCATAGTGACAGGTGTAGTGGGCACTTCCAGCCGATGCGTCCGCTGGGTGTCGTCGAAGTCCATCGAACCGTCCGCCAGCCGTTCCTCAAGGCGCTCAAGCTCGCGCGATACGGCACGCAGGCGGGCTTGCAACCACAGGATGTAGAAGAACAGCCCCGCCCAGAACACCGCGAAGCCCGCGAACAGATACTCCAGGTGGTCCATGCGCCTACTCTTCTCCCCGCCGGTCAAGCGCCGCACGGAGCGCCGTTGTGCGGTCGGCGATGCGCTCCACCTCCGATCGCAGGGCAATGAACCATAGTGACAGCAGCAGGATCGCCACTATGCCGATCCCCAGCACCACGAGCATCGAGTCGGGAAGCGCTTGGTCGCCGGGCATCCTCAGCACGATCGGTTGCGGGTGCAGCGTCCGCCACCACCGGACCGACATATTAATGATCGGGATGTCCATGACGCCGATGATGGCGAAGACGGCCGCATAACGAGCCGCTTGCTCGTCAGCCAGATCCGCGAGGCTCCGCGCGAGCAGGTATCCGGAGAAGATCAGGAAGAGGATGAGTGTGCTAGTGAGGCGGGCATCCCACGCCCACCACGCACTCCAGATCGGATAGCCCCAGATCGCACCGGTCGCCAGCACCAGGCCAGTGAACAGCACCCCCACGCCCGCCGCCGCCCGCGCGACGGCATCGAACCGCATGTCCCGCTTCCACAGCACCGCGATCGATGCGACAAACACGACGAAGAATGCGAAGTATGAGGCGATGGCGGAAGGCACGTGGATGTAGAACAGCCGCTGCACTTCCCCCTCCACCGCCTCCCGCGGAGCGACGACCACCGCGCCGACGATCATCGCCAGCATGGACACCCCCACGAGCGGCGGAAGTACGAACCAGCGTGCCTCGTACACCCGCACGATCGGTCTCGTGAGCGCGTTCATTGCTCGACCACGAACGGAAAGAGGAGCGCGCTCCCCAAGGCGCTCCAGATCGTGAACACCGTCAGCAGCAGTAGCCATGGGGCACTTCCGTTCGGTAGCTCCAGCGCGCCGCTAGTGGCGCGGACGCCTGCGATCAGCAGCGGCACGAGCAACGGGAGCGCCAGCACCGGCAGCAGCACTTCGCGGGAACGGACTCGTGTCCCAAGAGTCGCGAGCAGCGTCGTAAGGCTGACGTAGCCGACAGTCCCGACTGACACAATCAGCACCAGTTCCGGGGTGAGCAGCGTAGTATTGAACAGGATAGTCGCGATCAGCATGACCGCCAGTTCAATGCTGAGCAACGCCACCAGATTTGCGGTGACTTTCCCGAGGTATAACGCGGTCCTCGGTACGGGCGCGAGCAGCATGGCATCGAATGTCCCATGCTCCACCTCGTCCGCGAACGCCCGGCTGCACGCGATGATTCCCGCGAACAGGAACGTGACCCACAGTACCCCGGGAAGCAGCGGCCGCACGTCGTCGGTCACAAGGTCGAAGGCGAAAGAGTAGGTGAGGACACTGGTGGCGGCGAACGTCCCGGCGGAGAGCCATCCGGCGCGATGACGCCACAGCAGCCGCAGGTCCTTCTCCACAACCGCCATCGCTCCGCTCACTGCGCCACCCGCAGCGCCGGCGGTGCCTCAATGGCTGCGACCAGGCGACCTCGTTCAATGGCGATGGTCGCCCCCGCCCACCCTTCGATGCGGTCCAGGCGATGCGTCGCGGCCAGTATGGTCAGCCGCGGCTCGTGCAGCATCAGTGCATCCAGGAGGCCCAGCCCTTCCGTATCCAGCCCGGTCTCCGGTTCGTCCAGCAGGAGTACCTCTGGGCTGTGGACCAGAGCGCGCGCGATGGCAAGACGCTGGTGGTACCCGCGCGAGAGCACTGAGGTCTGCTCCTCCCGGCGACGCCATAGCCCCAGCGCGCGCAGCAGTTCCTCGACGCGCGGGCCCGGGTGCGCGACCTCGTACAGCCGGGCGAAGAAGGTCAAGTTTTCGAGCGGGCTCAGTTCCTCGTACAGCATCGGCCGGTGCGTGAGTACGCCAATGCGGCGGCGAAGATCCATTGAATTCCGGCTCAAGTCGCAGCCGGCTATCGATCCTCCGCCCGAGGTCGGCGCGACGAGGGTGGAAAGGATCGCCAGCAGTGTGCTCTTCCCTGCGCCGTTCGGACCCACCAACGCGGTCTTCGACCCCGGATACACCTCGAAACTGATCCTGTCCAGGACGGTGGCGACGCCGTATCGCTTCGTCAGCGCGCGCACTGCGATGGCAGGCGTGGGATCGGTCATGGCAGGGTACCGTCGCCCTTCGGCGCCCGGACGCGGCCAGCCAGAAAGACGCCCCCCAGCAGCACCCCAAGCGCAAGGACGATAGCGAACGCGGCGCCGGGGAACTGCGTCAGCGGGTTGGATGCGTTGCTTCCCGAAAGACCTTCAATGGTCGCGATCAAGCCTTCGCCCTCAGTCGCCTTGCCCTTCCGCTCGACGATATGCCAGCGTTCGTCTTGCAGATCTTGGTCTCCGGTCTTCGCGGCGTCCGGCCCGGGGACAAGGTCGTCGGTGAAGCGTTC
>CAYGHU010000094.1:0-6470 GCA_964349785.1 uncultured Dehalococcoidaceae bacterium
GCGGACGCCGGCGAGCGCATGCTGCAGCTCTCCCGCGATCGCTACCGGCTGGAAGCCGACAGCAACGAGTTCATGGTCGTCGACCGACTGAACGGCGACGAGCGCCGCCCCGTCAGGACGCTCTCCGGCGGCGAGACCTTCCTCGCGAGCCTCGCCCTCGCCCTCTCCCTCTCTAAGCGCCTGCCGGAGCTCTCCGGCCACGGCGGCGCGCTCTCGCTAGAATCGCTCTTCCTCGACGAAGGCTTCGGCTCGCTCGACGCCGAGTCGCTGGACGTCGCCATCGAGGGGCTCGAACTCCTCGCCACGGGCAGCCGCATGATCGGCGTCATCTCGCACGTCCCAGAAGTGGCCGAACGCCTCCCCGACCGCATTGAGGTGGTAAAGGCTGGCGGCGTCAGCACCGTGCGCGACGGCCGCTGAGCTAGAAGCGCCGCACGCGCGGCGGCCGGATGAGTACTGCCGCCACCAGCGAGACCGCCGAGATCACGAGCGCGCCAAACACCGCAGACCAGAACCCATCGACGATGAAGTTCAGGTCCAACTGCCCCGCCGCCCACGCGGTGATGCCTAGCATCGCGGCGTTGATCACCACGACGAAGAGTCCGAACGTGAAGACGATCAGACAGCACGAGAGCATCGTCGCGAGCGGCTTTAACAGCGTGTTCACGATGGCGAAGATCGCCGTCCCCACCACCAGCGACTGCCAGTCGTCAATCTCGATGCCCGGCACGACCGCCCCCGCGAGCCACAGCCCCAGGAGGTTCACCACGAACCGGATCAGCATCGACCGCAGCGACCAGTCCTGCTGACCGCTTTCGAATCGCACGAACGTGCCGCGTTGCCGCATCCAGATGCCTCTCAGTTCCGCCGCGGTTCCAGCTCCTCTGAGAGGAGGCTACCAGTCCAGCCAGTGTGCGTGACCTTCAGATCGAAGCGACGTCCACTGTTCGTTGCTCCGACCACGAGCGCCACACCGCCTCTATGAATTGCATGTACCGCAGACCATCCTCGAAATTTGTGAGTTCGACAGGCTTGTGCTCTCGGATCGAATCGATGAAGTCTCGCTCGACGCGCCAGCTTCCCTCGGTGCCAGAATCCGGCTCCAGCGGTCGAGGTTCCTCGCCAGCTCGCGCGAAGGTCATCGTGTCGTCCAACGACCAATGCAACGTGGCCCCACTGCCGTACACGGAGATTCCGTTGGCATCGCGCGGGGCGTGCACCACGGTGCTCAACCGGTACGTCGCCCGCACACCGCCAGCCATCCGCGTCAGCACGCCGAGGCTGTCCGGCACTTCGATGCTCCTCGCCTCGGCCGTCTCGGGGTCGACACGGGTCGCAATGAAGGTCGCGGCGTCGGCGACGACCCGTTCGGTTGGCCCCAGCCAGCGTTGCACGATCTCCGCGAGGATCCCGAGGATCATCGCATTCGTCCCTGAGTATTCACGCCGCTCGCGCCAGTGCAACGGCGCCGAGGGGTCGAATCCGGTTCCGTTGAGCGCCGTTACCTGCACCTCGCGCAGATCGCCAAGCGCCCCTTCCGAGAGGAGCCGCCGGATCGTGCGCCACGAGCGCAAGTCGAACGGCGCGGGCACGAGCTGCGCTACCAGGTCGGGCCGCGACCGCGAGGCCGTCAGCATCTCGCGCGCCTCGCCGGCATCCATCGCCATCCGTGCCTCGCACAGCACATGCTTCCCCGCCTCAAGCGCCCGCACGGTGTATTCGCGGTGGCAATATGGCCATGTGCCGATACAGATGGCGTCGATATCAGGCGCTGCGAAGAGCGCCTCCGGGGCAGTCTCTACGCGAGGGATGCCGACCTCTTGGGCGACGCGCTGACCGCTCTCGATGCTGCGGTTGCACACGGCAACCACTCGTACACCCTCGATCGCCTGAAAGCCGGGGATGTGCCGCAATCGTGTATTCGCGCCAGCGCCAATGACGCCGATCCTTATCTCAGGGTCTGCCACGACAACCTCGCATCTTCATCGGGGAGCCGCCCGAGGCGTACTCGTAGTCCGTCGTATCTGATATTGTCCACAGCTACGGCGGGTATTGGATAAGTCAAGCGCCGAAGGAGTGACCGATCTTCGAAGTCGTTCCCCCGGCAGCTCCCACTCCGGGCAATCCCCGGCAAGCCCGTCAGCAATCGCTGCGGGTACTCGCCGTTGTGCTGATCGCCCTCGCGGTCAGTGGCGTGGCTCATGTTGTGCTCGTAGACACCTTCCAGCGCGAGGCCGCTGATAACTTTCGCGCGCTTGCCATCATCGCCGAAGTCATATTCGTGGGGTTGCTGTTCGCCGCCGCCACCACCCAGCTGCTGAGCGTGGCCCATGAGCGAAGCCGCCACTCCGTCACCGAATCCCTCGCGGAAGCATTCTCCGCCCCGCGGGGCATCGAAGAGATCGGCCAGATCAGCGTGGCCCACCTGGTAGGCTCCGGCGTGGCGTCCGCCGCCCTGCTCGCGGTGACGAAGGAGGACGGACACCAACTGGAGCCCGTCGCTGCATGCGGGTACCCACCCCACTGGCAAATCGAGGCACGCCCGGCCAACGGACTCATCCCTCCCGCGATGGTAGTCCGGCAGACGCTGAACCTGGCCGACCCCTGGCTAGAGCCGCTGGAGTCACAGCTGGGACCGCAACCTTGGGTCGCGCGGATCCCCATCGTCAGCGGCGAAGAAGTGCTCGGCCTGTTCGTGCTCGCCAGCCGCAGCCAGGGACTCATAGGTGACACCCGGCTGCTGCGCATCGTCAGTATCCTGATCGCCGCAGCGCTCGACCATGCGCAGCTCTACGTGGCGGCGTACGGACCGCCAGCCAGCGCCGAGGATGCCGACCTCGCCCGTCACGATCTGGTGAGCGCCATCGCTTCCGAGCTGCAGCCTGCGCTCGTCTCGGTCGAGGCACACGCCTCCGTGGTCGCTGGTGACGACTACTCTCCGGGTACCATCGAAGACGCCCGCCGCCTCGCGGCACTGTCCCGCAGCATCGAGCGACTGAACCTGATCCTCCAGGACCTGACAGCACTTGGAAGCGAGGATGAGCTTCGCGGATCGACTCCCCCTGCTTCGACAGACATCGGGGCGGTGGTGCGGGCAGCGAGCGACGCGATTGCGCCCGCATTCAAAGCGCGCAACCAGACCATCACGGTCGAACTGCCTGACGAACCAGTGCTCGCCATCGCCTCCGCAGACGCCGTCGAACGGCTCATGCTGCACATGCTGTCGAACGCCAACCGGTCCGCACCTGACGAGGGCCACATCGTCGTACGCGCTAGCACCGACGGCGAAACGACCCGCATCGAGGTCGAAGACTCCGGCCCCGCCCTCGACCCGCTGGAGCGCAACCATATTTTTGAGCCATTCTATCGAGTTGCACGCGGGGTGCCGGAGGTCCCGGGCGCCGGCCTCGGACTCGCGGTGGCGCGCCAGATCGCGGAATCGCAGGGAGGCACCGCCTGGGCCGCGCCGCACTCCGGCGGAGGGGCGAGCTACTACATCGATCTCCCAGCGCTGGTACGAGCTGCACCGGAACAGTCCGAAACCACGGCCGAATCAGAGGCTCCAGGCGATGACATGGCGTGGTCCGAGTTCGAGCCTCCTGAGCCCAACCATGACGAAGCGCAGGATTTCGTCGAAGGTGGGCACGCGCCTGAAATGCAGGAACTCGATGGACCATCTGGTGAAGCCGCGCGGGTAGCTGACGAGCCCGGGCAGACGCAGTTCACCGAACTCGGATCCAGCGAGGCAGACGGTGAACGCGACGATGCGGACGGCGTCAGAACCGAGGAGGACGAGCGGGACGATCTCGATCCGGACGACGAAGAGCCATGGAACGCCGGAGACGACAACGCCGATCCCCCTCGTTTACGTCCCTGAGCCCGCTCGCACACCGCCGGCTGCGATAATCGCCACCTATGCATCTTTCGCACCTCTCCCTGACGAACATGCGCTCGTTCCGCAGGCTCGAGGCTGACCTCCAGCCGGGACTGCATGTGGTCACCGGCCCGAACGGCAGCGGCAAGTCGAACCTGCTCGAGGCGATCGCACTGCTCGCGACTACCCGCAGCACGCGCGCTAGCAACGACGCCGACCTCATCTCGTGGGCGGCACTGCGGGACGAGCCGCTGCCCGTCGCCCGCTTGAATGCACATGTCGAGGCCGCTGACGGCCCCGTCACCGTCGAGATCGTCGTTGGCGCGAAAGCCGCGGCGCCCAGGGAAGTGCCTGCGGCCACTCGCCGCTTCCGTGTGAACGGCGTCGCGAGACGTGCATCCGACCTGATCGGACGTCTGCGCGTCGTCCTGTTCTCCGCGGACGACCTCGGCATCGTCGATGGCGCGCCCGCGGCACGGCGGCGCTACCTCGACGTTACGATCTCGCAGCTCGACCCAGTCTACGTGCGCGCCCTTCAGCGTTATCAGCGGGTGCTTCAGCAGCGCAACAGCCTGCTTCGAAGGCTCCAGGAACGCCGGGGATCGCCGGGTGAGCTCGACTTCTGGGATCAGGAGCTGGCGCAGTCTGGCGCCATCGTCCTGACGGCGCGCGCGCGTACGCTCGCTGCACTCGCCAGCGGCGCAGCGAAGCGCTACCAGGAACTGGCGCCCAGCGAAGAGCCACTGTCCGTCTGCTATCGCCCAGCGCTGCCCGCGCCGCTTTCAGAAGCGACGGGCGAATCGCCGGACTCGCTGGCGCCACGACTCCTCGCCACGCTCAACGAACTGCGAGGACGCGACATCCAGGCCGGCATGACTCGCATCGGTCCCCACCGGGACGATGTGGCGTTCCTCATTGGCGGCCACCATGCCGGCGCGACCGCGTCGCGAGGCCAACAGCGCAGCGCAGCGCTGGCGCTCCGCCTGGCCGAGGTGGCGCTCTCCACGGAACGCACCGGCGACCCGCCGGTGTTGCTCCTCGACGACGTACTCTCGGAGCTAGACGCGGCCCGGCGCAAACGGGTCCTCGCCACGGCCTACGAGGTAGACCAGGTCCTGATCACCACACCCGACCCAGACCGCCCCGCCCGCGAGGAGCTGCCCGCGGCGCGGCGTTATCGGATCACTGGCGGCATCCTGGAGCCGATGGAGTAAGCGCAGGGGAGAGAAGCAATGCCTGTCCGGCATATTGCCGGCATCTATCGCTCGCCCAGCAGCACGTTCGGGCGCTGACCGAGCATCACCGTCAATGACTGAGGTTCGACGGAAAGCGTCACGGGCGTCTCGCCAATGTATTCTCCGTCAGCCTGGACCGGCAATGGCCGCTCGCTGCGCACCTCGATCCGTTCGCCGCGCAGGTAGTCAACGCCGTTGCCCGCGCGCTTGTGCAGCCCGCCCCGCAGCGCCCGCAGCGCCAAGCTCAGCTGGCGCCCGCGCCCACGTCCTGAGAATACACAGAGGTCGAGCAATCCGTCGTCGATCCGCGCGCCAGAAGTCAGGCGTGTGACCCCACCATATAGCTGCGTGTTGCCCGCGAGCGCCTGCAGGAGCGGCCGTCCGATGGATGCGCCGTCGAGCGTCAAAGTCGCGTCCGTCGGGCTCGCCCCCAGGAGCACGCGCGCGGCAACGGCGACATACCAGGCCCTCCCCAAGCGCCGCTTCCCAGTGGAATCGTGGCCCACGCGCCGGACGGCTTCAGCGTCCAGGCCGACACCACACATCAGCAAGAAGTACCGCCGCCCGAACGCCCCTTCGGCGATGCCCAGGTCGACGCGCTCGGCGCGCGCCGACGGGATCAGGGTGAATGCTTGCGCCGCATTCCGAGGTACGAACGCCTCGCGTGCCCACACATCCGCCGTGCCCCCGGGGATCACCGCCAAGGCGGTGTCCGTTCCGGCTAACCCGTTCACCACCTCATGCACGGTGCCGTCGCCACCACACGCCGCCACCACCGAGACGCCGTGAGCCGCCGCAGCGGCGGCGATCTCCGTCGCGTCCCCAGGCCCAGTCGTCGTATGCAAGTCAACCTCCCACCCCGACGCACGGAGTGAGGCGGTCGCGGACCACAACTCACGCTCCGCACCGGCACGACGAGCCCCCGGATTACGGACAATCAGCAAGGTGCGCCCTGATTCCCCCATCCGGCGATCCTAGCCCACCGGGAGGATATGAGGCTGGAGTTGCGGCCGAACGAGGGCCGAGAGTTCACACAACAACACCGGGCAGAATGGGAGACTAGGAATGCTCGCAGCGTTGTCCTGCAAACGCACGCATCCGCAGCGTAACGAGAAGCTGCCTGAGTTTCGGCGGCGAGAGGATCGTTGCGTCGCCGATTTGGTGATGGCACGCCATGCCCCACAGGACCATGTCGCGCACCTCGGCTACCAGTTCGTCGCGGGTCATCTCACGGACGTGCGTCATAGGCCCAGTGTACTGGGCCCGTGATCGAAGGCTCCTACTTGAGAGAGGTAGAAGGCTGTGTGCCGTCCTCCGCGCGCCGTGCCCGGTCCGGAGGGGCGGCCAGTTCCTCGATCTCT
>CAYGHU010000095.1:0-6450 GCA_964349785.1 uncultured Dehalococcoidaceae bacterium
GGGTCAGAGACCGAAGGCGAGGACTACAGGCGGAGCTTGCCGTGGGACGGCTGCCGGCGGCGCTGCTTGCCCGCAGCCAGTCGTTCCTCCTCCAGGATTTCGTTCGGGTCTGCGACCTGGGTCTCGTGGACGTAGCCACAGGCGATGCAGGTACCAAACTTGCCGTACCAATCGTCCTCAATGATCATGAGGCCACGGCAACGCGGACACTGCTTGGGCGGGGTGCTGACAATCATGGCGTTCCCCCTCGAGGGGTGGATGCGCCCGGGAGCCCTCCGGATAGGGCCTAGTTCTTGCTGCCGACGGGGTTAGCTGACGGGTTCGGGCCGACCAGGTGGGCCCGCTCTCGCTTGAGGCACGAAGCGAGAAGTTCACCCCAGTATGTTGGTTCCCCCGGTCCTCGCTTTCGCGAAGATTTGGCAGGGCGCCTCCGGCGCCGAGCAACCTCGTTGCATCACAATCGAGATAGGTTCGTGATTGTGACAACAAGAGCATACTCGACGTTCATCGCTTGTCAACCCGATGTTCACGTGGTTTTTACATTCCTCGCTACGATTGCTCGGTACGCGCCTACCGATGCGTGCGCTTGCGCCTCGTGGCGGCCCTCCCTATACTCATCGAGTCTCGCGCAGAGACCGGGGAAGTCCGGTGCAAGTCCGGCGCTGTCCCGCAACTGTGAGCCGTCCGAGGTCTACGCGTCCTCGTGAGGCAAGCCAGGGTACCGGCCTGCGCATGTGTCCAAGCCCGCGAGGACGGGGTGATGGCACGTGGCACGCACGATTCTCCACTGCGCTCCACGTACCCGGCCCGCCCCCTCATCGAAGGGGGCGTCGCGTTTCGGGATTGCCAAGCCTCCTCTCGCACCACTGTGCGGAGGCTCCGATTGACTGTCCCACGACTCGTATCCACCCGGCTTTCAGCCCGCCTCTTCTGGCCGTTGCTGCTCGCGCTGCTCGCGGCAGCAATGCTCCTCGCCGCCTGCGGCGATGAGGACACACCAAGCGAGGCGAACCCGTTCTCGACGCCGGGCATTTCGGGCACCCTGACGGCCACGCCCGCGGCCTTCCCGAGGACGGTGACCGACTCCTCCAATACAAAGGTGACCATCCCGGCGGCGCCGAAGCGCATCGTGTCACTCTCGCCTGCCGCGACCGAGATCCTGTTCGCCGTCGGCGCTGGCGACCGCGTCGTCGGCAGCGACAAGTTCTCCAACTACCCAGACGCCGCTCAGAAGACCGCGAAGCTCGACTACTCGAAGCCGGACCCCGAGGCGGCACTGGCGCTCAACCCTGACCTCGTCATCATGGCGACCCGGCAGAAACAGCAGGTGCAGCAGTTCCGCGACCTGCAGATGAACGTCCTCTACATCGAGGAAGCCAAGAGCGTCGAAGGCGTGTACGACAGCATCGCGATGTTCGGCGAGCTGACGGGCCAGGACCAAGAGGCGCAGCAGATCGTCGCGACGATGAAGCAACGGATCGGCGCGGTGACCTCGAAACTGTCGGGGGTCAGCAAGGGCCCGCGCGTCTTCTACGAGGTGACTACGGACCTCTACACCGCCGCGCCAGACACGTTCATCGGTTCGATGCTCTCGATGCTCAAGGCGGAGAACATCGCCGCCGGCGCCAAGACCCAGTTTCCCCAGTTGACCGCCGAGGCTGTCATCGACGCTGACCCCGAGGTCGTCCTGCTTGCCGACGCCAAGTTCACGAACGAGAACGCCGATACCGTGGCAGCGCGTCCCGGCTGGTCGAACGTCTCCGCGGTCAAGAGCAAGCGCATCTACGCCATCGACGATGACATCGCCAGCCGTCCCGGCCCTCGCATCGTCGAGGCCATCGAGGCGATCGCGAAGGCGCTCTACCCTGGGCAGTTCCGCTAACGGGGCGGGATAGAGGCGCGATGAACGTCGAGGCGCGGGCGACTCATCCGGTCGAGGCCGCCAGCCGACTGCAGCGCGGGCGGCTGGCGGTATTGAAGCCGGTCAGCGTCGCCGTGTTGCTGCTGCTGGCCGTTGCGACGCTGTCGCTCACACAGGGGGCAGCTTCGATTCCACCGGGAACCGCAATCGCCCTGGTGCTCGAACGTTTGCCGTTCGTGCACCTCGGCATCCAAGCGCCAGCAAACTGGGAGACAATCGTCATCGATGTACGCCTGCCGCGATTGATCACGGCCGGTGTAGTGGGGGGCGCGCTCGCATATTCTGGCGCGGCCTACCAGGGCGTCTTCCGGAACCCGCTGGCCGACCCGTACCTCCTCGGCGTGGCATCGGGTGCGGCGCTGGGAGCGTCCATCGCGATCGTCTCCCCCCTTGACGCTGGCTCGTATGGCTTCGGCTGGGTGCCGTTGCTCGCGTTCACGGGCGCAGGAGTCGCGGTCGTGCTGGCCTACCTGTTCGCACAGGCAGGCCGCACGGTCTCGAATATGTCGCTCATCCTCGCCGGTATCGCTATCTCGTCCATCGCCGGAGCGATTACTTCGTTCATTCTGCTCACCGGTGGCGAGCGCGCGCAGCCGATCTTCGCCTTCCTCTTTGGCTCCTTTAATACGGCGAACTGGGAGCGGCTGGCGATCGGCGCGCCCTATCTCGCTGTGGGAGCAACCGTCATCGCGCTGCATGGCCGCCTGTTGAACGTGCTCCAGCTTGACGAGGAACAGGCCGCCCAGTTGGGTGTGGATGTGGCGCGGACGAAGCTCATCCTCCTGGGCGCGGCATCGCTGATCGCCGCCACGGCGGTGGCGTTGGCCGGGGTCATCGGCTTTGTCGGCCTGATCGTCCCCCACGTCACGAGGATGGGCTTCGGGGGCGACTACCGCCGGGTGCTTCCGCTGGCGGCGCTCCTCGGAGCCTCCTTCCTCATGGGGACGGACGTACTCGCACGCACCGTGCTGCGGCCGCAGGAGGTACCCGTCGGTATCGTCACCGCGATGGTAGGCGGTCCGTTCTTCCTCTACCTGATGCGCGTGCGACGCCTCGGGAGTCTCGGATGACGCAGGACGCTGCCCGCTCCACCCTCTTGCTCGCAGCGCACGAGGTGCGGGTCGACCTTGGCGGGCGGCCGGTGCTGCAAGGCGTCGACATCGAAGTCCGGGCGGGCGAAGTAGTCGGCCTGCTCGGCCCCAATGGAGCGGGGAAGAGCACGTTCCTCCGCGCTGCGACACGACTGGTCCCGCTCGCGGCCGGCCGTATCGAGGTGATGGGCCAGCCGCTGCAACAGATCGGGCGGCGCGACCTCGCTCGGGCCGTCGCCGTCGTACAGCAACTCCCAGACGCCCCGGCGACGATGCTTGTCGAAGAGCTGGTGTTGCTCGGCCGCAACCCGCACCTCGGGCTGCTCGCCCGCGAGTCTCCCCACGACTATGCGGCCGTGACCAGCGCCATGCGCCGCGCCGGCTGCGAGGAGTTTGCGACACGCCCGTTGCATACGCTCTCCGGCGGGCAGCGCCGCCGCGCCTTCATCGCGCGCGCCCTCGCACAGGAACCGCGACTGATGCTCCTCGACGAGCCGAATGCGAACCTGGACGTGCAGGCTCAGGCCGAGGCGTTCGAGCTGCTGCGGCAGCTGGCGCGCGAGGGCGTGGGTGTGCTGGTGGCGGTGCACGACCTCACCCTGGCCGCCGCATACTGCGATCGCGCGGTGCTGCTCGCCGAGGGCCGGGTGATCGCCTCCGGCACACCTGCCGAGGTCGTTACGCCGGAGACGGTGGCCCGCGTCTACGGCGACCGTGTCGCGGTCATCCCCCATCCGCAGAGCGGCGCGCCCATTGTGGTGCCCGCGGTTATGGAGCAGCCACATGCCTGATGAACGAGTATCGGACGAAGGACTGGCTGAAGAACGCCCCGGCAGAGCGTCAGAGAAGTTCAGCGACGATCCTGACGACGGCGCGCTACGCGAGGCAGTGCAACAGCCGCCCGCGCAGTGGCAGGGCCTCTTCCGCAAACGGCACCCGCTGGTCGTGCTTTACACCGGGAACGGCAAGGGCAAGACGAGCTCTGCCCTCGGCGTCACGCTGCGGGCGTGGGGGCGCGGGTGGAAGATCTGCTGGCTGCAGTTCATCAAGTCGAAGACCTCGCACTACGGCGAGACACGGGCAGCGGCCGCCATGGGCATCGAGATGATCCCGCTCGGCGACGGCTTCACCTGGCTCTCGAAGGACATCGAGAAGGACATCGCGCTGGCGCACGAGTGCTGGGCGCTGGCGAAGGAGAAGATCTACTCGGAGCAGTTCGACCTCGTGGTGCTCGACGAGATCACGTATCCCGTTACCTACGGCTGGCTCGATGCCGACGAGGTGATCGAAGTGCTCCGGGGCCGGCCCGCGAATGTGCACATCATCATGACCGGCCGCGACGCCCATCCAAAGCTCGTTGAGTTCGCCGACCTCGTCACGGAGATGACCGAGATCAAGCATCCTTTCCAGTCGGGCATCAAAGCCCAGCCCGGAATCGACTTCTAATGACATCCGAGGATTACGCGGCGCGCATCGCCCGCGCGGCGGCGGCCGTGCGCCCGCTGGACATCGATGCCATGCACCGCGCCGCTGAGCGGCAGGCCCGCCTCACGAAACCGCCCGGCTCGCTCGGCCGCCTCGAAGGTCTGGCTGAACGCATCGCGGGTATCACGGGCAACGACCGTCCAAGGCTCGAACGGCGGCTGGTCGTCGTCGCCGCTGGCGACCACGGTGTCGCCGCCCGCGGCGTCTCCGCCTATCCCGCCGAAGTGACCGGCCAGATGGTCGCGAACTTCCTCGGCGGTGGGGCGGCCATCAACGTGCTCGCGGATCACGCGGGCGCGCGTGTCCGCATCGTCGATGCGGGTGTAGCTACCGAGACGCCGCTCGACGCGCGGCTGGTCCGTCTGCGCCTCGCGCCCGGCACCGACGACATCACGCGTGGCCCGGCGATGTCGCGCGCGCTCGCCGAACGCGCCATCGCCGAGGGCGTCACGCTCATCGATACGGAGCGGGCCGGCGAAGGCGTCGACATCGTCGCGTGTGGCGAGATGGGCATTGGCAATACGACTTCCGCGGCAGCAATCGTCGCCGCGATTACCGGGCGTCCCCCTCGATCCGTTACCGGGCGCGGTACCGGCATCGACGACGCTCGGTTCGAGGCAAAGGTCGCGGCCATCGAGCAGGCGCTGGACGTGCATCGGCCAGGTCCAGCGGATGCAGTCGGCCTCCTCGCGAGCCTCGGTGGATTCGAGATCGGCGTGCTGGTGGGCGTATACCTTGGAGCGGCGGCCGCCCGCGTCCCGGCCGTCGTGGATGGCCTCATCTCTGGGGCGGCCGCCCTTATCGCCGCCGCCATCGCACCCAAGGTACGCGAGTACCTCATCGCCTCACACCGCTCGGTCGAGGCCGGCCACGCCGCCGCGCTGGAGCACCTCCGCCTCGACCCGCTGCTCGACCTCGGGATGCGGCTTGGCGAAGGGACGGGCGCGGCGCTCGGTATCACCCTCTGCGTCGCCGCCTGCAGGCTGCTCGACGAGATGGCGACCTTCGATGAGGCGGGCGTCTCCGACAGCCCGGACGTGGTGCCACCAGAGGCTTAGCCCGATACTGCCGATGACAGCGCCTCAGCCGCGAACCGGAGCTGTGACGGAGGAACGTGTGCCCTGGCCGGCGCCCCTCATCGCCCTCGAGTTCCTGACACCGCTGCGCGTCCGCCGCGTGCAACAGTGGGACGACCGCACGTTCGGCGCGTCGGTCGGCTGGTTCCCGGCGGTCGGCCTATTGATCGGTGTCTTCCTGTTGCTCCTCGACCGAGGCCTAGAA
Organism: uncultured Dehalococcoidaceae bacterium; assembly: GCA_964349785.1. GTDB lineage: Bacteria > Chloroflexota > Dehalococcoidia > UBA2979 > UBA2979 > JAIBBD01. The sequence goes on from CAYGHU010000095.1 coordinate 5,779, forward strand.
TACCTCCTCCCTTCGGGGCCGGCCGCCGCGCTGGTGATTGTCGCGCTGGCGCTGATCACGGGGGGCCTGCACCTCGACGGCGTCGCCGACACCGCCGACGGCCTCGCCGTGCAGGGCGACCGCGCGACGCGCCTGGGCGTGATGAGCGAGGGCAACATCGGGCCAGCCGGGGTGATGTCGCTCGCGCTCGTGCTGCTCGTGCAGTGGTCGGCGCTCGCCTCGCTCGAGGCGCCGCTCCGCTCGGCCGGCATTGTGCTGGCGCCCGCGCTGGCGCGCTGGTCGATCGCGCCGGTGGCGGCCCTGTTTCCGCCCGCGCGGCCCCGAGGCATCGGCCACGCCCTGCAACAGGGCATCTGGCCGAGCGCTGCGCCGCTGGCGGCGGTCTTCGCCTTCGGCGCGTCGGTGGCGCTTTTTGGCCCCGCCGGGCTCCTGCTGCCGCTGGTCGCCGCCCTGGCGGCTGTCATCGTGGCTTCCGCCGTCGCGCGTATGCTGGAAGGTGTGACCGGCGACACATTCGGCGCCTGCATCGAGATCTCGCAGGCCGCCGTCCTGCTGTTCTTCGTCGTCGCCGGTCAGCGAGACTGGCTCGACCCCACGTTCCTCACATGATGCGCGCGCTGACCTTCAGCCTCGGCGGGTCGCCGAAACGGGCGTCGGCGAGCGCGCCGAGGC
>CAYGHU010000096.1:0-6429 GCA_964349785.1 uncultured Dehalococcoidaceae bacterium
AGGTAGCCGTCCATGTAGTCATCGGCAGTGACGGCCGTCGCGCCGAGCGTGATCGAGACCGACGTGGCCCCAGCGGCCGCAGCCGCAGCGGGGGTCTGGAGGATGTGGTTGGCGGTGGTCGCTGAGGACTGGAGCAGGCGGCCCGCGGTCAGCGTGGCGCCACCGTTGCGGACGTAGCGGTACACGCGCCCGTCCTGGGCGACCATCTGCGTACCCACCGGCCAGCGACCACGAAGGAGGCGGTCGGCGGTGTGGACCTGGTGTTCAGAGCCGGGGTTGTGAACCAGGGCAATCGCGGGAACGGCACCGGGCATGTGAGCAATCCCTTTCGTGCGGCGGAGTGAGCCCCGACGCCTGGGTGAACAGCGCTAGCGAGTGAGCCCGCTAGCCCTCTCAATGTTTGCCAGCAGCCGCCAGAGGAACTGACGGATGCGGCCTTGATTCCGCAGGCACGCATACCGATGCCAGCGCGAGTCTTCCTCGTGCTGGCACCCGTAACACGTCACTACGAGGTGGGGGTCGAAGCGTCTACGGTCAAAGGAATCCCGTAGTTGGCAGGCCGGTAGTTCCCGAAGACGTAGGAGCCCCAGACGTTGACCTCGACGGCACCGCGCATCGACTTGTCCGAGGTGTCGTTGTCCATCCGCGGCTCCTCCTCGGAGACGTAGATGAGCCCTTCCTTGGAGAAGATCGCCCCGGTGAAGTCGTCGTTGGTGTCGACCGAGAAGTTCGCGTCCTGCTTGACCAGCACGCCCGCGAGCGTGCCGATGCCGCCGATGCCCTCTTTCAGAAGACGCGCGTGGTCGTTGATCCCCAGCGTCACCGAAGTGCCGACGTGGGCACCGGTGTTGACGCCGTAGGCGGTGCCGCCCGCGGGAGTCGTGGCGAGGGGGACCATGCGGCCCCACAGCGGGAGCGCCGCGTAGGGGTGAACGATCGCGTACCACGGAGCAGGGGCGGGCTCGGGGTTGGCGCGGTTGTCGCCGACCGCCAGCCTTGCCGCACCCGCGGCGATCAGGCCGGGGGAGAGGACCGTGCCTGCCGCACCGAGCGTCGCCGAGCCGGTGAAGCTCGCGAGCTGGGTGATGCCGTCCTGGTCTTCCTTGAGGTTGTAGGCGTTGTTAAGGATGCGGCCCGTCTGCGAGAGCAGGTTGGGGTCGGCCACCCGGCGCATCGTGCGCCCGCCGAGCACTACCTGGACCGCCACCTCGGAGGGGGTGAAGGAGGTCAGGGAGTCGGTGAGCTGCTGGGCCTGGGCGATGTCGAGGCCGTCGGAGACCCCGTAGGCGACCACGCGGTTGTAGTTGAGGACGTTCTTGGTCGCGCCCTCGTGCGGCTTGAGGGTCATCTGCGTTGCGGACGACCGGACTACTCCGGTGTCGTCGCGCAGGATTTTGAACTCACTGATGATCGTGTTCAGGGACTCGTTGAGCGAGCCGGCTGAACCTGCAAGCGTGACGCCGGTAGCCGGCATTCAGGAGACTCCTTACTGGAAGGGCAGTGCGGCGAACGCCCCGGAGTCGCGCATGGCTTTCACCTGCGCGGTCGTGAGCTGGCCGTTGGCATGAGCGGTACTGACTGCGGTCTGGGAGCGGTACGCCCCCGTGCCCGCTGAGGCGGGGGCGCCTGCCCCGGCCGCGCGGCGGCGGGAGGCGGTGCGCTCGGTCGAGGCGGATTCACCAGCGAGGTCAGTGATGACCTTGCGCACGCGGGCCTGGGCCTGCGCGAGCGTCTCGCCGGGCTTGAATTGCAGTTCGGCGGCGGGGATCGAGTCCCACGCAACCTCTTTGCCCTCCGCGAAGTCCTGGAGGCGCTGGGTGGCCTGGGCCACGGCTACCGCCATCTGAGCTTCGGGCGTGGCTTGAGGCTGAGCCTGGGCGATCTCGCCGCGGGCTTCCTGCACCTCGCGCACGACGTCGCGGCGCAGCTTGTCCGCGTTGCGGGCGGACTTGTTGGACTCCATCTTCTGCGTCACCTGGCGAAGGCCGGCCTTGCTGGTGTCGTCGAGGAAGTCGGACGACGCAAGGGCGTTCGCGATGACGGAGAGCAGGTCCTCGTTCTCAGAGATGCGCGGGTCAAGGGCTGTGATCGGGTCGCCCTTGCGGAAGTCGGCGAAGTCGCGCTGGAGCGCGCCGACCTGGCCCATGACAGCGGAAATCTGTCGGGGGTTCAGGCCACGCAGGCCATCGAGTTCGCTGACTACTTGCTTGAGGTCCGCGATCTCGTCGCGGAGGGCTGTGACCGGATCGACTTCTGCCTCGGGCGGGGCTTCCGCGATGTCGAGATCGGCGCCCTCTAGGGCGTCTCCGATGTCGAGATCAGCGTCAGCGAGCGCGGGCGTCTGTACGTCTGCAACCAACGTTGCGCCTCCTGATTGCAGGAGGACGGTCAACTAGCATGTTATGAACGGTCAAGCGCCTATGCGGCTGCTCGAAGTGTCGCCTTGCCCGTCGCGAGGTAGCCGGCCGCCATCGCCTGCTGCGCCAGCGCGCGGTGCTCGCGCGTCCACTTCGTGCGGCTGCGAGCGTGCACCGAGTCGAAACGCCTCTTGGCGCCCGAACCCTGGAACTGCTGGGCTGCGACCTCGTAGGCAACCTCGGGGCCATAGCGTCGGGAGAGCCGCTGGGCGCGCTCGGTGATCCACCCGTCGGCGTACTCCTCGAGTGTGGCCGGGGCGCCCTTGATCCGCTTGCGGGCAAGCTCCCACGACTGGTCGCGCAGGTTCCAGTAGCCCGAGGCGTCGAGTTCCTGGCGGATCGTCTGGAGGCGTTGCTCGGCCGGGTTGTCGCGGGGGTCGAGCGCGTGGACCTCGTTCATCACGAGGTTGTAGTTGTCCTGCCCCACTCTGGCGGCGAACTCCGCCTCGAGCTGGTCGAACTTGTCAAAGTCCAGTGAGCCGTCGGGGTTCTGCGAGCCGCCCAACACGCTGTCCCAGTACTGGCCGACCAGTCGCTCGGTCGGGTTCTCGGACTCGCTGAAGCCGTCGAAGATGTCCCGGTACTGCGCCGAGGCACCGACGTGCTGGGCCATGATCGCCGAGCGGCGCTCACGGTAGTCGCGCAGGCTGAGCGTGCCGTCGGGGCGGGTGGACAGCTTCATCGCTTCATCGAGCTTCTGGCGCGTCTGCTCGCCGACCAGCAGCGCCATCGCCTTGCGGTCACCGCGCTTCGCCAGTTCGTGTCGCTCCTCGCTGCGCTTGGCCTCGATCTCGTTGAGATAGCCGGCCTTGTGCAGGGCATCACGACGCTGCGCGGCGGTCAGCTGGTCGTATTCGAGCCCGAGCTGGCCGAGCACGCGGCGCTCGAGCGCGGTCGCTGACTCCTTGAAGGTCGAGAAGCCGAACGTCTCCACGGCCGCGTCGACGGCGTCCAGCCCCTTGCCCGAGGCCCAGTCAACGGCGGCGGGCGGGATCGGGAGGCTGCTGAGTATTCCGCCGGTCCTCGTCAGGTCGCCCATGCGGAACCCGGAGCCGGGCTCGTAGCCCACCCCCGCCAGCGCTGCCGCGGCGTGGACCGGGTGCGTGCCCTGGCTGACCACGAACTGCGTCCAGACCGCCGCCAGCTTCTCCGGGTCCTTGCCCGCGAGGGCATCGACGCTCTTGCGCACGGCGGAGATGACCGAGTCCTGCGGGATGATGTCGATCACGCGGCCGCTGTCGAGGGTGATCTGGCCCCAGCCCGGTTGCGTCGGGTCCCACTGGAACTCGCCGACGCCGAACCAGTCGGAGATGAGCTTCCCCGCCAGCAGCGGCATCGCCACGGTCGAGAGGATCGCGCCGGCCGCGGCCACCTGCTGCTCAGGATGCCCGACGTCGATGAGCCGCGCCATCTGGCGGATGTGGGCGATGCGCGCGCGACTCATGGCCGGGGAGACAACGGCGCGACTCTCCTTCGCGGCCCGTGAGGCGCGGACGGCGGAGCGGGCAAAGGAGCCGATCGTGTTGGCGTTGTCGGCGGCGGCCTTGCGCACCAGCGGGTCGGTGATGTCCAGCCCCGCGAGCGCATCCATGTAGAGCCCGCCTTCGTAGGCGGCGTGCCTGATCTTGGTCATCGCCGTGCCCATGAAGAACTGCGTGGTCCGTCCGAGCGTCTGCTGGATGCCCTTGTCGAGCCCGCGGCCGATCAGCGGCACGTAGTCGAGGATCGTCCCGATCTCGTCGAGTCCCTGCACGGGAGACGAGCCTGCGCCGAAGTGGACGCCGTCGAGGGCGGCCTGCGTGGCCTTGGGCAGGTTGGCCCCCATGTACAGCTCGCGCGCGCCGGGCAGGTGCATCAGCCCTGCGGCGCGGTTGAGGGAGGCGAAGAACAACTGGGGAGACCCGCGCCAGAGCGCGGTGATGCCCTGCTGGCCGAAGACCGAGAGCCCGCCGTCCAGGCCGAAGGCGGTGTTCTTCATCTGCTGGACAACCTTGTCGAAGCCCGCCCAGGACTGCTCGTAAGGGATGCCCTTGAGTTCGTCGAAGACCGCCTGAGCCTCGGCCGGGTAGTGGCCGACGTTCTGCGGGTCCCACTTGCGCGAGATCAGCGCCTGAAAGAGGTCGTCGGTGACCTTCTGTGCTACCTCGGGCGGCAGGCCCTGCTCGCTGAGCACCTGGTGCAGGATGTTGCGCTGGTAGAAGGCGGCATTGATCGCCGAATCCTGGGTCCCACCGAGCACGTGCTTGTTCCAGGACTCAATCAGCGGGCCGTTGGCCTTGGAAAGCTGGTCGACCTGAGCGACTGAGCCGTTCAGCCAGCGCGCGATGATGTCCGCGACCGGCTTGGACTTGCCCTCGGGAGCGAGCTTGGTGGCGACTTCGGTGGCCCGCTCGACGAGACGGCTGAAGGTGGGGAACTGGTCTCCCTGAATCTGCCCGACCTTGATGTCGCGCAGGCGATCGAGTTCGAGGTTCGTCGGGTTCAGCGGATCACCGGCCGCGAACCCAGCGGCGCGGGCCGGCCGCGCGGCGGCGTCCGGCAAGGCGGTACCAGTGCGGGGGATGGAGCCTGGCGACTCGGGTAGCGAGCGGCCCGCTTGCCCGGCGCGCGGGGTGAGGGTCAACGGCGTGTAGCGCGCCTCCTCAACCGCTTCGGGGAAGAGACGCTCCTGGATCGACTTCTGGAGCGCGGGCAAGCCGCGCGCCGAGCCCTGCTGGGGGCGGCCGCCACCCGGAAGACGCGCCTGGATGGCGGCGATATCCGGCTCCTCGCCGGGCAGGAACTTACTCGAGCCGCGGCGCGGCTTCGCCACGGGCGGGACGTAGCCCGGCGGGCCTTCGTCGATCACGCCGACGAGTTCGGGGATGGCCTGCCGGAGCAGTCGGCGTTCGTGGGGCTGGATGCCCTCGCCCTTGATCAGCTTGTTGAGCGCGAAGGCGGCGTTGGCCTGGTCGTGGCTCTGGATTTCCCCCGCCGCGTAGCGGCCGTGGATGCGGTTGTAGAGTTGGAGTTCCTGCTCAGGCGTGACGTCGAGCGCCTCGGTGACGGTGCGACGCAGCGGCCCGACGGCCCGGCCCTGGCGCGCGTAGTCAGCCAGTTCGGCACCTTGCAGGCCCTGCGCCCGGCCCTCCTCGAAGAGCCGCCGCACGTTCTTTGCCTGCTGCTGGCGACCCTCCGAGACTTCGGATTGCACCACCCCGCGGCGGCGCAGCGACATCTCGCGGTTGACGGCGCGCTTCACCGCGTCGACAGCGCCCTCGAAGGTATCGGGCAGCAACTCGTCGGCGGCCCGCTCCTCGGCGGAGAAGCGGCGCACTGCGCCAACCCCCGCTCGAGCGAACTCGCTGTCGGCGGCGGTTCGCGCGGCGCGCGCGCCGCGTGCGGCAACGCTGCCCCCCTTGCCGATCGGCACGAGGTTGAGCGGGTCGAGGACCATGTCGCCGATGCCGCCGGCCACGTCGCGGGCAGAGAGATTCAGGCGCGAACCGATGAACCCTGGCAACGGAGCGTCACTGACGCCACGGCGTTGCAGAATGTCTCCGGTGCCGTACTCGTCCGGGTTCGTGAATCCGCGATAGGTCGCGCGCAGCCCACGGGGGCTGAGGAGGGATTGCCCCTCTTCCAGATAGGAGCGCAGGGCACCGCCGGGGCGATCCAGTTGCTCGCCGGCCCACTGCACGGCGGGGTCCTCGAAGTAGCGCCCGAAGCCCGCGATCGACTGCCCGCCGATCAGCGGGGTGTTGGCGAGCGTCGTCCCAGCGCCACGCAGCAGGCGCTCCAATTCGTCCCTGTCGAGGTTGAAGCCGAGCGGCATCTAACGGCCCACCGCGTACTGCGCGCGCGGGCGCTGGCGGGCGTTGGTGAACCTGAGCCGCATCGCGTGCTCGACGTCCTCGAGGCTCGAGTTGAACTCCACGGCCAGCCGTGAGTTGAGCGCCTGTCGCTCAGCCGGGGTGAGCGTCGAGAGTTGCTGCGGGTTGGGCAGCGGGAAGCCGAAGCGCAGCGTCTCGGG
>CAYGHU010000097.1:0-6401 GCA_964349785.1 uncultured Dehalococcoidaceae bacterium
GTGAATAGGTAGAGCTTTGGCTTTGTGTACGTTCCCGCCCATGAATGCTGCCATGCGGAACCCGGGATTCCAATACTACCATGCCCCGAAGGCGTCTCCCACCGGAACACGTCCCTGGCCGCTTGAGGCGCGTCGCGCCACTCGTAAGCGAAGGGAGGACGAACGAGGAGATCGCCGGTGAGCTGCAGTTAAGTAAGCACACGGTAGAGAACTACGTGAGTGAACTGATGCATCTCACCGGCGTCCGTAACCGCACGCAGCTGGCGCTCCTAATTCGCGAATCTAGTGAATGCGAGTAGCTTCCCCGGTTAAGCAACTAAGAGCTTCGCCAACATGTCGGCATTACAAAACTGAGGAGTAACTACCTAGCCAATCGCCTCGTGCCCCTTCATTGTGGGCTCTAAATGGCTTTACATCCATAATGGAGACAGGCGATGAGATCGACATCACTCCGAATCGGTGGCTTTGCGATCCTTGTCGCTCTCGGTTTACTCGCGGGCAGTGCCGCTACGAAGCCGAACGTCGCCCTGGCATACGGGAATCAGACCGTGGGGCCTTGGTACACGCATTCATGGTACGTCACTACTATGGATGGCAACGCTATGCGGGCACTCGGCACCGCCGACGCCCAATGGGACAGTGCCCACTGCTTTGGAACTGGCAACAACTCGCATTCGGACAAGCTGACGATCCTGAACTTTGGGAGACCCGTGCAGGCAGGTGGAGCCGGATACTTCGGCTACGGCTCCATTTACCACAATGGCCAGTCGGTCAATCTAGGTCATAGCGTCTGGCTCGCGCAGCAGTACGCGGAAGCATATTGGTTAGCCAGCAGCAATTGCCCGCAATTGAACATTGCCATTGGCACAAACAATGCGGAACTATGCTCCGGCGCCTCCCCTTGTGATCCATATACAGCCGGTCGGACCTGGGCGGATGCCGTCGCCGTATTGAACAGCGGATGGGTAGCCAATGGCTACGCCACTACCGGAAACCACATCCGGGCGGTGGCTGCAGGCGACTGGGAGGGCCATCACTTTGACCCCGGAGTTACGTGGGCATGCGCTAGTCCGACGCGAGCGTTTGTCGATGGCTATACTGCGTACAACGCGTCAGCAGCGCGCCTGATCCACTTCGGCAATGCTCTTACGAGCTCAGGTTGCTGGAGTATTCAAGATCAGTTCTACGTTGCATGGGCAGCGACATATTCTTACCCGTTGCCTGAAATCTACAATTCTTCACATCCTTGTCAATGGGTGGATGGCGGCCCAAGTTGTACACCGACGTGGGCTGTGGAAGCATCGAATATGCCGAACAACATGTACTTCCTGGGGGTGATGACGACGTGCGATACCCCTGAACCCCTTCCCTATGGGCCATGCGGCTCACCCCCCGGTATCGACAATGGTCCTGGGCAATCATGGGATCAGCTGTGGAACAGGCAGGCTGCATTCCGCGGCTTCCCGCAAGTGACGATGCCATACGCTACGAACATCAGGTACCAGTAGTGAGGCAATGCCTCGTCATGGGTAAGTCACCTGACAATGGGAGGGTATGATGGGACTGTTCAACTTAAGAAGCATTGCTGTCGCTGGAATTGTCACCGCTGTCGCCTCGACCGCGCTGCTCACGCTCGTCATAGACCCGCCATTCGCTGGCTCGACGCCGGTCATGGCCCAAGCCACAAGCACGGTTTCGACACCCGACGAGATCGACGCTCGCAAGCGCAGCGCGGAGGAAGCAAATCGAGCTTTCTTTGATGCCCGGCCTCTTCCTCCAGGCGTCACTCCTCCTCCGAAAACAGGCCCTAGCGTGCCCGCTAGCTGTCCCCGGCCAACGTCGGCTGACAGTGGGCGCTTGCATGAGCTTGAGTACGTTCCGGGCGGCAGGCTCCCCATTGCCTCGGTCACGCAAGGTGAGGTGACTTTCGGCGGCCGCGAATACAATCTCCTGAGTGGCAGCCTACTCGATGATTCGCAGCGAGGCGCCATTGCAGTGCTCCGGTTCAGTGCCGACCCTTGCGCTGACCTCGCGAGCGGGACTCTCTACCAGACGTCACCGACTTTTGAGATCGTGGAGGAGCCGAATCGGAGCGGTGCCGTCACGATGATTGAATTCGACGTGCAGAGCGGGCTCATAGAATATCGCACTGCGGCGGGCGAGACGGGCCACTTTAATGTGGTGACCCGTAAGTTCCCTTAATGGTTCGCTCGCTCGCGGTAGCACTGCTACTTATCATCACGTCGTGCTCGAACTCCAACAGCGACACGCCGTCGAGCGAGCACGCTGCATCGCCTACTGAAGGAGCACCATCGAGCCCCACAGATGTGGGGCTCGTGACTTTACCGAATTCCGGTTCTCATCTGATGCGTCCGTCTATTGGAGTGTACGGAAACATCGATATTTCACAAGGTCGCTGTGGACAGACATCCTTGGACGACGCATTGCTTCTTGAGCAGTGTGGACTGCTAAAGGACTCGCGCGGACAAGTCTACGCAGTGTATATCGTCGGTTCACTCTCTAACGATCCTAACCACTTGGTCATCGAGCAATGGCAACCTCAAGGCCCGCAGCTCTTTACGCTAGGTTGGAGAGGTGACTTTGACGGCAATTCGATTACACTTGAGTCGTCAGTTCTCCAAGATCTGGCCGGGGAACACCTGCTCATCGTCCAGAACCAATTTGATGGAACAGTGGTCTTCGATGTCATCTCACCGGGTGGTGGATTGACGGCGCATGACTCATCTATAGCAATCCAGGCAGCAGGGGAAGATCTTTATATCTGGCACAGCCCTGATCGTCGAGAGACGTTCACGTATCGGAGACCCGCCGCACCAGATCAAGTAGGGCGCTGGGAGCAGGTGCAGGTCTCTAGTATCTCAGCGCCTGAGTGAGCGACTGGTAACAGTGAGGTTGGCTCGATCCGGCTGCTAGACGAAACTCATGCCAGGTACAGCGGGCGTGGCGGTGAACACGTGACGTTGGAACGGATCGGGAGTCGATCGTTCCAATGATCTGTTTCCAGCACTGGCCTGCATAACTTCAAACGTCTAAATCGTCCCGCTGCGGATGGGGGCGCCGGCGCGGTGCAGGGTCGCGAAGATTTCGCGGTAGGACTGGGCTACTGAGGTCTCGTAGTACGGGACGCCGAGCTGGCGGCAGTAATCCTGCACGATCGGCTGCAGCTGGCCGAGGCGGTTGCGCGGCACCGTCGGGAACAGTTGGATGTTCGACTTCGATGGGAGCTTTTGGGAAGTCATCGGCTGGGATGGCGTGGAGCGCCCCTCGTCTCTCGGCGGTCTCTGATCAATTCGACTGGTTGGTCCCAACGAGGCCGAGTACATCGCGTGGCTTGTGGAGGGCGTTCGGGGTATCTTCGGTACCGGCGGGTCGAGTACATAGAACGATGGGCGCAGCACGTCACGTTGCAACGTATCGATGGGGCCGATCGTCCCCGACCCCTGATGATGATCAAACGTCGACCCTCACCACACCCCTGCAACCATCGCGTCGAAAGGTTAGGCGGCATCGAAGAGCGCGACCGCGACAACCGATGACAGCATCAAGGCCGCCTACGAGGCGGCCTTGATGGTCCGAGCAACCAGACGCGAGTACCAGGCCTACTCGGCGGACGCCTCCCACGCGGTCGAGGCGAGCAGGACCAGCGCCGCGACGACGCAGATCGCGACGCCGAAGGAGATGTCGGCCAGGCCGAGCGTGCCGTCGGCGTTGAACTTCACGAGGTTCACGAAGGCCACGAGTCCGCCCGCGGCCCCGGCGGCGAAGCCCCAGAGCTGGGCGACGCCGGCTCCGATCTGGCGGCGATGCCGCAACGCGGCGCCCAGCGCGCCCGCGAGGCCCGCCGCGAGCACGAGCCAACCGGCGCCCTGAGCGATGCCGAAGTTGTCCGGCGACCAGGGCAGCACCGCGCCAAGCGCCATCGCCAGTCCCGCGCTCGCCGCCACCAGGCCAAGGTGTGCGGCCGGCGGCGCGGAGGTCACGCCCCGGACGACGCGGCTCGGGCCCAGCTTGACCGCTCGCAGCAGCTGCCACCCCGACGGCACGAGCGCCGCCGCCAGCAGCAGCTTGGCGAGGTCGCCAGGGATGAACGGCACAAGACCCCATTGCAGGGTGAGCTTCGCGGTCATGTCCTCGATCTGCAGGAGCGACTCGTGCTGCTCGCCCCAGATCCAGAGCCAGGGAAGGCCGAACGCATAGATAAGCAGGTTGCCGGACAGCATCGCCAGCGCGAGCGTCGAGGGGCGGCGGTCCCAGCCTCGCTCCGCGAGCCAGCCGACGAGCAGGGTCGCAAACGGGTAGCTGACGAGATAGCCACCGCTGGAGCCGGTGATGATCGACCAGCCGTGCGACCCCTCGGCGTACACCGGCAGGCCGAAGATGCCCATCGCGACGTACAGCGCACCGGCGCTCATGCCCAGCGCCGGGCCGAGCAGGCCGCCGGCCAGCAACACCGCGAATGTCTGCCCGGTGATCGGCACCGGGCCAATGGCGAGCTTGATGCTCACCTGTGCCGAGGCGGCGATGAACAGCGCCGCCACCACCACCAGCGCCGCATGGCGGACCAGCGTCCGCTGCGGAAAGAGCGCCTGGCTCAGCGTCCCGGTGCGAAGTGCACCGTCATGGTTGGCGCCGCCCAGCGCGGGGCTTCTCAGCATGCTGACCTCCTGACAAACAGACATCTCGCGGGCACGCGGCAGCGCCGGACGGCCGTCCGAGCGATACGCTCGTCGCGTTCGCCCGCGCGGGCATACACTCGCCGCCACGGTGCATGTGGTCAAGGTGGCAACCTTGGCTCGATGGAGGCCGTCATGCCGTCCGGGACGTCGCCATCCCCCACTACTGACCGCCCCGGCCGCGTCGTCGGGATATTCACCGCTCCCGAGGCCGGCGCGCCGATGGAGCAGCAGGGATCGGTGGTCGTCGTGCCCGGCGTGGGGATCGTGGGCGACCGCTACGCGCTCCGCACCGGCACGTGGAGCGACCCCCGATGGCGCGACCAGGAGCTGACGCTCTTCGAAGCCGAGGCCGCCGAAGAGCTGGGCATTGAGCCGTACGTCCCCCGCCGCAATATCGTGGTGCGCGGCATCGCCCTCGGCGGGCTGACCGGCATCCGCTTCCGGCTCGGCGAGGCCCTGCTGGCGGGCAGGCGTCCCTGCGACCCCTGCGGCTACATCGAGGAGCTATCGGGCATCCCCGGCCTCACCCGCTCCCTCGCGGCGGGAGGAGGCGGCCTCCGCGTGCGCATCGTCGAAGGCGGCCGCATCCGCCTCGGCGACACCATCGAGGTCGTCGGCCTGGACGAGGCCGCGCGCGGGTAAGGGTCGCTCCTCGAACGCCTGTTCGCTATACTCGCTGGAGCGGCGGGCGAGGAGTGACCCTATGGACGAAGCGGAACGCGGGCCGCTCGCGCGGACGCAGTCCCCCGAGGAGACGGGCGCGGAGCTAACGCTCCGGCCGCGCCGGCTGGCCCAGTACTTCGGGCAGGAGGCGGTCAAGGAGAGCCTGCGCATCGCGATCACCGCCGCGCGGGCGCGCCAGGACCCGCTGGACCACATCCTGATCCACGGCCCGCCCGGCCTCGGCAAGACAACGCTGGCGATGATCCTCGCCGCCGAGATGGGCGTCTCCATCCGCATTACCGCCGGGCCCGCCATCGAGCGCACGGGCGACCTCGCCTCGGTGCTCACGACGCTGCAGACCGGCGACATCCTGTTCATCGATGAGGTGCACCGTCTCCCCCGCGTCGTGGAGGAGACGCTCTACCCGGCGATGGAGGACTTCTCGCTCGACATCATCCTCGGCAGCGGGCCGCAGGCGCGCGACGTCCGTCTGCAGCTCAACCGCTTCACGCTCATCGGTGCGACGACGAGGTACGCGCTCGTGTCGCAGCCGCTTCGCGACCGCTTCGGGGCGACCTTTCGCCTCGACTTCTATGACGAGGCCGCGCTCTCGCAGATCGTGCGACGGTCCGCGCACGTGCTCGGCTGCGCCATCGAGGAGGACGGCGTCGGCGAGATCGCCCGGCGGTCACGAGGCACCGCGCGCGTCGCCAACCGCCTGCTGCGCCGCCTGCGCGACTACGCGGAGGTGGAAGGCGAGGGCGTCATCACCGGGCCGCTGGCGAACGCCGCGCTGGAGCAGCTGCAGATCGACGCCCTCGGCCTCGACGCGATGGACCGGGAGCTGCTGCGCGTGCTCATCGAGCGGTTCGGCGGCGGCCCCGCCGGCCTCGAGACGCTCGCCGCGGCGGTCTCGGAGGAGCCCGACACGATCATGGACGTCTACGAACCGCATCTGCTCAAGGTCGGCTTCCTGCAGCGCACGCCTCGAGGCCGCGTCGCCACGCGCTTCGCGTACGAACACCTGGGCATGGAGCCGCC
>CAYGHU010000098.1:0-6348 GCA_964349785.1 uncultured Dehalococcoidaceae bacterium
ATCGCCAACCACCGTCTGGACGCCGGCGACGCCGTCTGCTTCGCGAACGTCGCCGACCTCCTGGACGAGCTGCGGGCCACCTTCGCGCCCGGCGCCGCGGAGCGGTTCGATGCCGCCTTCACGCGGCTGCGCGAGGTGCCGCTGCTCATCCTCGATGACCTTGGCGCGCAGCATTCCAGCCCGTGGGCGGAGGAGAAGCTGTACCAGATGCTGAACCATCGACATCTTGGCCGGCTGCCCACGGTGATTACGACAAACTCCGAGCTATCGAAGATGGAGCCCCGTATCGCTTCGCGGCTGGCCGACCTCCAGGTCTCCAATGTCCACGAGGTCACCGCGCCCGACTATCGCCTAGGCGGCTGACGCCGAGGCGCGGAGCGGACATTGTAGGCGTAATAGTTGCATCGTACAAGCAAATTGTCTATCCTGCGGAGGTGTCCGTGACTTCGACCCGCACCATTGACTCTCTCGATGACGCTTGGAGCGCGCTTACTCGCATAGCGGCGGGGCCCGCGTTGCTCGGCCACATCCGCGATCTATCCGGAGTGACGCTTCATCGCAGCGCACTTGTTACGCTGCGGCGTCTTGCTATAGACGGGCCGCAGCTTGTTTCAGATCTCGCGGAGCGCGTAGGTGTCGATGTTTCGACGATGAGCCGGCTGCTGCGCCAGTTGGAGCGCGAGGGCCTCGTCGAGCGCGAGCGGCAGGGTGGCGATCAGCGTTGTGTCCAGATACAGCTGACGGACGCTGGCATCGAGACGGATCGGCGCGTCTCCGAGTCCCGGACTGTCGTCCTTAGACAGGTCATTGCCGATTGGCCGCAGGCTGACCGCGATGCATTCGCCGCTCTGCTGAATCGATTTACAGATGGGCTGAGTGACTACCTCGAACAACCGGTCGTGGCCGCGTAGACAGGGGATTCTGTGCAAATGCCATCCGCGCCTTCAGGGCAAATGACGCACCGCCAGATCATGGTCATCTATAGCGGCATCCTCCTCGGAATGCTGCTTGCATCGCTCGACCAGACGATCGTCTCCACGGCCCTCCCCAGGATCGTTGGCGATCTCGGCGGTCTCAGTCATCTCTCGTGGGTGGTGACGGCGTACCTGCTGGCCTCAACCGCCTCAGTGCCGCTGTACGGCAAGATCAGCGACCTCTACGGCCGCAAGGTCGTCTTCCAGTTCGCGATCGTGGCCTTCATCGTGGGGTCAGTGCTCGCTGGAGCCGCCCAGTCGATGTTGATGCTGGTCCTCTCGCGAGGTGTGCAGGGCCTCGGCGGTGGCGGCGTCATGGCGATGGCGATGATCGTCATCGGCGACATCATCCCGCCCCGTGAACGGGGCCGCTATCAGGGCTATATGGGTGCGGTCTTCGGGACATCGAGCGTGGCCGGCCCCCTGCTCGGTGGCTTCTTCACGGATCAGCTCTCCTGGCGCTGGATCTTCTATATCAACATCCCCCTCGGGCTGATCACGCTGCTCGTGGTGTCGCTCGTCATGAACATCCCGATCGCGAAGCAGGAACGCCGGGTGGACTACCTCGGCGCTGCCCTGCTTGTCTGCAGCGTCACGAGCATCCTGCTGGTTACCGTCTGGGGCGGCAACGAGTTCGCTTGGATGTCGCCTGAAATCCTCGGCCTGACGGTGCTCGGTATCGTGACCGGTGTGCTGTTCGTGCGGCAGGAGACTCGCGCCTCCGAGCCGATCTTGCCACTGAGCCTCTTCCGGAGTTCCGTGTTCTCCGTTTCGAGCAGCGTCAGCGCCCTGCTGGGGTTCGCGATGTTCGGGACGATCGTCTTTCTGCCCCTGTACTTCCAGGTGGTGACTGGCGCTTCAGCGACGGAGTCCGGCCTGCTGGCCCTGCCGATGGTGGCTGGTCTGATGAGTTTCTCCATCATCAGTGGCCAGATCACAAGCCGCACGGGCCGCTATCGTATCTTCCCGATCGTCGGCAGCGTGGTAGCCACTATTGGCCTGGTGTTGCTTTCCCGTCTCGAGGTAAGCACTGGGCGTGTCGAGTCCTCCATTTACATCTTCATCTTCGGCTCGGGCGTCGGCCTGATGATGCAGACGCTGGTCCTGGCGACGCAAAATGCCGTGCCCCAGACGATGATGGGGGCCGCGACTTCCGGTGTGACCTTCTTCCGTTCGATGGGCGCGTCATTCGGTGTTGCGGTCTTCGGTACCGTGTTCGCCAACCGGCTCGATTACTACGTCCCTCGCAACGTGTCCGCGGCGGACTTGCAGCGTCTCGGGTCGCCGAGCGGTTCTGAACTCGGCCGCAGCCGAGAGGCGATCGAAGCACTTCCGGACGTCGTCCGCAGCGGTGTGCTGGAATCCTTCATGAGCTCGTTGCACGTGGCCTTCCTCGTCGCTGTCCCTGTCGCGTTACTGACGGTGGGGCTTTCGTGGTTGCTGAAGGAGATCCCATTGCGTACGACGAACTCCTTCGACACGGAAGGCGAAACGGCCGAATCCGAGGAGGATGTGCACACCTTCGTCGCGATGGAGTTCTAGAGCGGGAGTGAGGGCGCGGCGGCCGACGGCGAGGGCTGCACGCCCTCCTGCCAGACAGCGCCTTCCGGCCCGTACTCCTTCTTCCAGACGGGCACCGTCTCCTTGATGCGGTCGACGGTGCGCAGCGCGGCTTCGAAAGCGTCCCGCCGGTGTGCCGCCGACACCGCGACGAGCAGCGAGACGTCACCGACCTCTAGCAGGCCCGTGCGGTGGTGCGCCGCTAGGTCGTGCACCTCGCGGCCTTCGAACTCGGCCAGCACTTCGAGTGCGACCGCTCCGAGCTGCTTCTCCGCCATCGAGGCGTACGCCTCGTACTCCAGCCGCAGCACCTCGTGCCCCGCGTGATGATTGCGGACGATGCCCTCGAACAGCACGACCGCTCCTGACGCGTCTGTCCGCACAAGGTCGCGCAGCGCGTCTCGATCCAGCGGGTCGCCGGTCACGAGGAAATGCGGGCACATGTCGCGATCCGCGCCGCCGGACACCGGCGGGATGAGGGCCACTGCGTCGCCTTCGCGGATCGCTGTCTCGCCGGCACGCACATACTCTTCGTTGACGGCTACCGCCGCGCACTCGAGGTGGGGGGCGAGGTGCGGGTAGCGCTCGCCGAGGCGCAGCCGGAACTCGGACACCGTCACGCTATCGCCCTCGAAGCGCTCTTCGATCTCGTTGCCCATCAGCTCGCGCAGCCCGGCAAACAACTTCACCCTGACCTGCATGGTGGCGGCTCCTTTCCTCTAGTATAAGTCTGCTCAGGGGATGCTCGATGCCCGCAAACCCGCTGTTTCACGAACTCACGGAGGCCCTGCTCCCGCAGCGATGCCTCGTTTGTGGCCGGTTCGGCGCCGCCCTCCACGAGTCCTGCGTCGTGTTACTGCCAGCGGCTGAGGGGCCGCGTTGCCTCCGGTGCTGGGCGCCCGGCGGATCGGTCTGCCGGCGCTGCCAGGCTTCCCCACCCGCGTTCGAGGCCCGTCGTGCTCGCTTCCGCTTCGAAGGCGACGCCCGTCGCGCCATCCTCGAAGCGAAGTTCCGGGGCGTGACGACGCTCCTGAGCCCCCTCGCCGAAGCCGCGGCGGAATCGGTCCCGCCGGCGTGGCGTGTCGGCGCGGTTGTGCCTGTGCCGCTGCATCGCAAGCGGGAACGCCGGCGGGGTTACAACCAGGCGGCGCTTATCTCGAAGACTGTCGCAAGGCGCCTCGGCGTGCCCCACCGGCCCGATCTGCTCCGTCGTGTACGGGCCACGCCGCCCCAGGCCGGACTCGATGAGGAGCACCGCGCACGCAACCTGCTCGGCGCGTTCGAGGCGAACGGGACGGTCTCCGGTGTAGTACTCCTCATCGATGATGTGACGACAACGGGTGCGACATTCGAGGCCGCCGCCACGGCTCTACAGGGAACGGGAGCTCACACGGTCTTCGCGCTAGCGATCGCGCAAGAAGACTAACAACCAGATGCGTAGCCGCTCGCCAGTGGCGCTCCGCCCCGTGTGCTCCTTGTAGATTCCGATAAGCTGGGCTAGCGTCCGGGCGAAGCGGTTCTTACACTTCTCAGTGCCATCCGAATTGCGTGTGGCAAGAGGCGCAACCCCGTGATCATCACCGTCGCACTCAATCCTGCCGTCGATCAGACCGTCGAGGTGGAGCACTTCCTCCAGGCGGACACGAACCGTGTCCTCGCCATGCGCTGGGACATCGGCGGCAAAGGCATCAACGTCGCCCGCGCCCTCAAGCAGATCGGTTACGAGGCGCTCGCGAGCGGGTTCGCCCCCGGCCGCCAGGGTCGCATGATCGAGGATCAGCTCCTCGATAGCGGCATCGGCTGCGACTTCGTCTACGTGCCGGGCGAGACGCGCACCAACATCACGATCCTCGACCGCGCCACCCATACCCACACCCAACTGGCGCTCTCTGGCCCCACGCTCCCGCCCGACGCACCCGCCCAGCTCCTCGAACGCTTGCGTCGCCGCATGCGCGACACGAGCTGGCTCGTGCTCGCCGGCTCCATCCCGCCACCCGGCGACCCCGGCCTCTACGTCGACCTGATCGCCATGGCCGCCGAGCGAGGCGCCAGCACGGCCCTCGACGCCGACGGCCCGATCGTCGAGGCCGTCCTCAACTCCCCGGCGCGTCCCACCCTGCTCAAGCTCAACATCCACGAATGCGCACGGTTGCTCCACCGTCCCATCGAGGACGCCTCAGCCGCCCTCGATGCCGCCCGCTCCGTATACGCCCGCGGTGTCCCGTACGTCGTCGTCACCATGAGCAAGGAGGGTGCGGTCGCCGTCACGCCGGACGCCGAGTACCGCCTCCACACTCCGCCCATCGAGGTCGTCTCCGCCGTTGGCGCGGGCGACGCGTTCCTCAGCGGACTGTTGTGCGGCCTCGTCCGGGAGCATGACTGGGAGAGTGCGCTCACGCTCGCCGGCGCGGCCGGCGCGGCCGCCTGCCTCACCCCCGGCACCGTCCTCTGTAGCGGCGCCGACGTCTGGCGCATTCGCCCTCTCGTCACCCTCGAGCGAGTCCGCCAGCTCAGCATCGCGCGCTGACAGCCGACCTCACGGGATGGTTTTGGTGGCGGTGGTGGCCGTCGCACCTGGCAGGCCACGGGATCAATTCGCGAGTGGGGTATGAGGCGGTATACGAGCGGCGGGGAGGGATCAGCCCATGCCCATCGGCCTCACGCCTCGCGAGGCGCACCACTCCTCGTAGTCCGGCACTTGCTCCCCCAACACGTAGAGGAAGTAGTACGCACCGCTCTCGCCGAGGAACTTGAAACGCTTGCGGAGCGCTTTGACGGTCGCATCGAAGTCTCCGTGGGAGCGCAGGTACTTGCGGAAGGCCGTGTGCGTGTCGGCGATTTCGAGCATGGAACGGGCGTTGTCGGCGACGGCCTGGATCTTGCGGCGGTTGCGGATGAGGCGCGTGTCCGTGACGGCCTGGTCGACCTCGGCGTCACCCCAGTTCGCGAGGATCTCCGGATCGAAGCCCGCAAGCACCTCCCGCGTGCCCGCCCACTTTGCCTCGACCACCTTCCACGAGATGCCCGACTGGAAAGCGGCCTTGCTCATCACATCGAGGTAGTCGGCGAGCGCTCGCGGTTTGACTTGTTGCGGGGCGTGGTGCTCGCCTTCGTGGTGGTCGGTGGTGCGATCGGGCATCGATGTCTCCTCGGCGTCCATTCGCTTTCGCGCGAGCAGCATTGTAGGGCTGGCGAAGGCACGATGGCGCTTGCAGTCGTTCAGGCGAGCGGCACAACCACCGATATCATGCCGCTCGCGCCGTTCGGCGCTTCAGTGTTAGAGCCACGCCGAGCGCCAGCGCCAGCGCCACTGCCAATGCGAACACTCCGAGGGCAACGAACGGCGGGGAGCTGCCGTCGGACGGCAGTTGACTCACATGCGTGGGGATGCCGTATGTGTTGAGGATCGCTTCCGCCTCTGGATCGATGAATCGGTAGCTCTCCGGTCCCTGACCATTCGCGCGGCCGAACAGGAATATCGCCGGCTCCGACTCGTCCGCGAGGAAGATGCGCCCGGCCTGCGACGCCTTTTCCACTGCGACCGTTGATGGGTCGCCGCCCTGAGCGAGGAAGTCCCGCCACTCCGGGCCCCAGAACAGTGCGACCTCGATGGACGGGCGTGACTTCAGCCGCTCGCCGGTCGCATCGACGCTGTCCACGCTGGCGCTCCGAGTCGTGCCAAACATCAATTGCTTGAGGTCTTCGGCGTCACGTATGAGGATCGGCGCTGCCAGTTTCTGGTCGTGAACGACGATGAACCATGGCCACGATGCAGATGCTTTCCGAGGGATCACAGCCGCTACAAGGATCAGCA
>CAYGHU010000099.1:0-6283 GCA_964349785.1 uncultured Dehalococcoidaceae bacterium
GCTGCGGCGCGAGCTGATCGGACACGCGCGCCAGCGGCTCGGGCCAGGCGTCGCGCCGCGCGAGATCGACTTTGTGCCCTCGCTGCCGAAGACCCGCTCCGGCAAGATCATGCGCCGGCTGCTTAAGGCCCGCGAGCTTGGACTGCCGGAAGGGGACACCTCGACGCTCGAGGACTAAGGGGCGTTCCGGGCGGCCCTTTTCGTTCGATCGCGCTCAGCGGCGCTGGCGACGATACGCCTCGCTACTTGACGTAACATAGGTCTATGGGTGGGGACGGGGCGATGACCCTCGTCCTGTGCGGAGGAGGCCACGCGATGACCGTTAGCGAGAAGGCCGAGCAGGCGCCGGAAGTCTCGATCCATCGAGGCTTGAAAGACATCTTCTTCGACCGTACTCGCACCTCGTTCATCGATGGCAAAGCAGGCAAGCTGCTGTACCGCGGCTATTCGATCGACGATCTCGCCGAGCACTCCACCTTTGAGGAGACGGTGTACCTCTTGCTCTACGGCAAGCTGCCGACCGCCGCCGAACTCGCGGCGTTCGATCGCGAGTTGAAAGCCGCCCGAGACGTCCCCGATGAGATATTGGACGTGATCCAGGCCGTGCGGCACGCCCACCCGATGGATGCGCTCCGCACCGCGACCTCCGCCCTGGCCGCATTCGACCCCGAGGTGCACGACAACTCCATCGAGGCGACGATCCGAAAGGGCCTCCGGCTCACCTCGCAGGTCCCAACGATCGTGATGGCCCATGAGGCGATCAGGAATGGGCGCGACCCGGTCGCGCCGAGCAAGACGCTTTCTCACGCGGCGAATTTTCTGTACATGATGCATGGGGTCGAGCCGAGCGAGGGCACCGCGAAGCTCATGGACAAGGACTTCATCCTGCACGCGGAGCACGGCCCCAATGCCTCTTCGTTCACGGCGCGTGTCGTTGCCGGGACACAGGCGAACCTGCACGCGGCGATCGTTGCGGCGATCGCCGCGCTGTCCGGCCCTTCGCACGGGGGCGCCGCCGAGAACGTGATGCAGATGGCGATGGAGATCGGTGAACCGGAGCGCGCAGCGGAATACGTGCAGGGCCTCCGCGCCCAGGGCAAGCCGGTGATGGGCTTCGGCCACCGGGTGTACAAGACCGAGGATCCGCGCGCCAGACACCTCCGCGATGGCGTGAAGCGTCTGAGCATCGAGCGCGAAGAGCCGAAATGGTACGCGATCCTCGAGGCGCTGGAGGAGGCGATGCAGCCGTACGCTCGCCTCGGCATCCATGTGAACGTGGACTTCTACGCGGGGGTCATCTACTACCTGAACGGCTTTCCGCCCGACCTCTTCGTCCCGATCTTTGCCGTGGGCCGCGTCCCAGGTTGGACCGTGCAGGTGGCCGAGCAGTTCGAGAACAATATCCTCATCCGGCCACTGGCTCAGTACGTCGGTGAGATGGATCTCCCCTACGTGCCGATCGGCGAACGAGGGTAGCTGCTGAGGAAGGCAGCCCGATGGGGCGCTCACTCGGACCGAATACGGCGGCCGACTTGTGAGCTAGCGTTCGAAGGGGAGCGTCAACGTGAACGTATTCCCTTGCCTATGTTCGCTGTCTACCATGAGCGAGCCACCGAGACGCTGTGCGATCTCGAGGCGAAGCCCAGCGGCCTGCCCATGCACCACCTCGACGAGGTCGACCTCTTCAAAATCGAATATGGAAGCACCATCGGCAAGGCTGGACAGGTCAACGAAGCCATCGAGGATCGCGCAGCCAGCGCGCGATAGCGCCTGTGCCGACTCTCGATGCCGTTAGCACTGAGGGGAGCTAGAAGGCTGGCGCCGACTCGGGCGTGAGCCGGGTGATCCGCACCTTCTTGATGCGGCGGCCGAGGATCGACAACACCCGCAGGTGAAGGTCGTATTCATCGCTTGTGACTTCGTCACCGGGGACGGCGAGACGACCGAGGAGCGACAGGATCAGGCCGCCGACGGTGTCGAAGTCCTCGCTGTCGATCTCTGTGCCGAATAGTTCGTTGAAGTCGTCGATCGGGAGACGAGCGTCTACGATGGCTTCGTCGTTTGAGAGCTGTTGGACATCCAGGTCTTCGACGTCGTACTCGTCGGCGATCTCGCCAACGATCTCTTCGAGTAGATCCTCGACGGTGACGATGCCAGCCGTTCCGCCGTACTCATCGACCGCGATCGCCATGTGCACCTGATCGCGGCGCATGTCTGATAGCAATTCGTCCACGTGTTTCGTTTCGGGCACGAAATAAGGGGGGCGGGCGATCTCCAACAGCGTTTGACTCAGCCGGCCGGCGCGCAGATAGGCGAGCAGGTCCTTCGCGTAGACCATTCCCACGATGTGGTCGAGCGCCTCTTCATAGATCGGGATACGGCTGTAACCGGTCTCGTTGATGAGTTTCATGACGTCGGTCACGGCGGCGTCTGTGGAGAGCGCCTGGATGTCGGGCCGCGGAGTCATGACCTCGCGGACGGTCTGCTCGGACATTGCGAGGATGCCGCGCATCATGCGGCGTTCCTCAGCGAGCGAGCGGCCGGAGTCCGCATCCGTGCGTTCGAGAACCGCGAGCAACTCACTGGCCGGGTTGGCCTCGGTGGCGTCCGGGTTGCGCCCCAGGAGCCGGGCGATGGCGCGGGCGGGTGCGCCCGCGGCCCACGCGAGCGGCGAGCAAAGCGCCTGGATCACGAAGATGGGACGGGCCAGGCGAAGGCCAGTAGCCTCCGGATTGATGAGCGCAAACGTCCGTGCAGTCTGACGGAGGAAGCCAATCACCAGGACCGCGACCGCTGCGGCGACCACCAAACGCCAGCCGCTCAGGTCGCTGCCGTCCACGATCAGCAGTGTGAGGGCCAGCGCTGTGGTGACCGTGCTGATCGTGGACGCGACGCTCAGCGAGCGAAGGACGCGCTGTCGCTGCCGGATGTAGTTGTCCAGAAGCGCGTTTAGTCCATTGGTATGGTTTGCGTGTCCGCGATGAGCATGGTTACGGGTGATGGCGCTGACGCTTGCCTCGGCTGCTGAGATCAGGGCAAACAGCACTGCGGAGACGAGCAATAGCACAAGGGCGAGGATGAAGTCAGTATCCAAGCGCGATCGGTCCCGCGGGGGACCTCAGCTCCCCTCTCCAACTGGCCTGACCCGAGCCGGGGCACCAATCGCCAGGGCGCCCGGAGGCACATTGTGGGTAATCACGGAACCAGCCGCTGTGCGCGCGTCTGCTCCTACTTCGACGGGTGCGACCAGCATGGAATCGCTGCCGATGAACGCGCGATCGCCGATGAGCGTGCGATGCTTCTCGCGCCCGTCATAGTTCGCGGTGATCGTGCCTGCGCCGATGTTGACGTCTGCCCCCACCTCAGCATCACCGATGTACGAGAAATGTCCGATCCGGGTGCGAGCGCCGATACGCGACGCCTTCACCTCCGCGTAGTTGCCGAGATGCACGTCCGCCTCGAGCGTTGAGCCCGAGCGGACGTGACAGTACGGGCCGACCGACACGCCATCGGCGAGCGTGGCGCCCTCGATCGTGGAGCCGCCAATCTCGCAGCGGTCGCCAATGGTCGAGTCTCGCAGCACCGCAGCGGGGCCGATCCGGCAGCCGCTCCCCACGACGGTCTCGCCAAGAAGATGTACGCCGGGTAGGAGTGTGGTGTCTGGCCCGATCACCACCCCCGCGTCAATATACGTCGTGGCAGGGTCGACCAACGTTACGCCTTCGAGCATGACGCGTTTGCGGATGCGCTCGCGGAGGATCTGCTCCGCCCGTGCCAGCTCGATGCGCGTGTTCACTTGCTGCACTTCGGACGATTCAACGACCTGGTAGGCCTCCACGCCCTTTGGCTGTCCAACGGCGAGCGCGATGATGTCCGTCAGATACACCTCGCCGCGCGGGCTCGGTTCCAGCGCTTCGAGGGCAGGCCAGAGCCATGTGGCGCGCGCCGCGTAGAGCCCGGCATTGACTTCCGGTTGCCCACGGGTCGTGGCGTCGGTCTCCGTCTCTTCCACGATTCCCTGGATGCGCCCATTCTGCCGGCGCACGCGGCCATATCCCGCCGGATCTTCGAGATAGGCGGTGAGAAACGTCAGGACGGGGCTCTCGCTGGCGTGACGCTGCATCAATTCGCGCAGCGTGCGCTCGGTGAGGAGCGGGAGGTCGGCGTTGAGGATGAGCACCTGCGACGCCTCGCCCACAACTGCGCGGGCGGCCAATGTCGCGTGCCCGGTACCGAGCGGTTTGCCCTGTGGCGCTACTGTCGCGCTCGGAATGTGTGTCCTCACGGCGTGGGCGACCTCGTCGTCCTCGCTCATGGTGACCACGATGAGACGTTCGATGCCCGCGCCGCGGACCGTGTCGCAGACGTGGAGCATCATTGGGCGGCCGGCAACCGGATGCAGTACTTTAGGCAGGCTGGAGCGCATGCGGGCGCCTCGCCCCGCAGCGAGCACGACGGCGACCCAGCCGTCCATTGACTGAGGAGGGGAAGGTGTCATCTGGGTGAACGCGTATTCGGAGGCTCGTCAGTAGCGATCGTGATCTCCCCGACCGTTGGGTGAGGCTTGCGGCTGGCGATCATGTCCTCCGGGCTTAAATTGACTCGCCAGACTCAGCCATTCTACACTTCGGCTGAGCCCTGTCACTACTGGATCCATCACTCACTCGCTACTTCGAGGCATACCTGTGACCGTCGACGAACTGCGCGAGGCGTTCTTAGCGTTCTTTGAAGGACGTGGGCACCGCCGTATCCCGTCCTCCCCGCTTGTGCCGCACGGAGACCCATCGCTGCTCTTTACATCGGCGGGGATGGTGCAGTTCAAGCCGTATTTTATGGGTCTCGAGCAGCCGCCCGCGAGCCGAATGACCTCCGTCCAGAAGTGCTTTCGCACGACCGATGTGGAGGAAGTGGGCGACGCCTCACATCTGACTTTCTTCGAGATGCTGGGCAACTTCTCTATTGGAGACTACTTCAAACCGGACGCCATCGCCTGGGCATGGGCGTTCCTGACCGGCGAGCTTGAGCTTGAGCAGACGCGACTCTGGGCGACAGTCTATCTGGACGATGACGAGGCGTACGGCCTGTGGAAACAACGCGGCCTACCGGAGGAGCGCATCCTTCGGTACAGCGCCGAACAGGGGAACTTCTGGGCCTCCGGCGAGACCGGGCCGTGTGGGCCGTGCTCTGAGCTGCACTACGACTTCGGCAACACTGCCGACTGTCCGCGGTGCGCCGAGGGGACTTGTCACCCGGATGTGGGCTGCGGCCGGTTCCTTGAAATCTGGAACCTCGTGTTCATGGCGTTCGACCGGCAGCCGGACGGGACGCTCACGCCATTGCCCGCACAGAACATCGATACGGGCGCGGGCCTCGAACGCGTCGCGTGGGTGCTGCAGGGTGCCCGTTCCGTCTATGAAACCGACCAGCTTCGCCACATCCTCGCGAGGGTTGAGGGACTGGCGGGCGAGGTCGCGTACGATCCGGACAGCGACCCGGAGGCTGCTCGTGCGATGCGCGCTATCACGGAGCACGCGCGCGCAATCGCGTTCCTCGTATCCGATGGCGTGCTGCCGGCCAACGAAGGGCGTGGCTATGTGCTGCGCCGGGTGCTGCGGCGAGCCGTCTACTTCGGGCATACGATTGGCATACGCGATGCATTCCTCGAACAGGTGGTCGATGCCGCGATCGAGGCGTCACTGTCGGCGCACCCGGAGCTGGCGCCGCAGCGGGACTTCATCCGCCGCGTGGCCGCCCGCGAGGAAGCGCGCTTCCAGCAGGTGCTCGCGCGAGGCCTCGAATTGCTTGAGCAGGTCTTCGGGCGTGAGGCCGAGACGAAGCGCATCCCCGGCCACGATATGTTCACGCTCTACGACACCCACGGTCTGCCTCCGGAGCTGACCATCGAGGTCGCGGCGCAGCGCGGGTACAGCGTCGACCGCGCGGCGTTCGAGGAGGAGATGGCTGCGCAACGCGAGCGCTCGCGTGGGGAAGGCACGTTCTCCGACTTCGACGACCCCGCCGCTGAGCGATACGCGGCGCTGGGCCTGAGTAGCGAGTTTGTCGGCTACGAGGCGTTGGACTGCCGCTCAACGGTCGCGGCGATCGTGGCCGATGGCCACAATGTCGACCGGCTGACCGCCGGTCAGGGCGGCTCCATCGTGCTGCCCGAGAGCTCGTTCTATCCGGAGGGTGGCGGTCAAGTCGGCGACCGGGGCGAGCTTGTGACGCCCGCGGGGCGCTTCCTCGTAGAGGACACGCAGCGGTACGGCGAGGCGATCGCGCA
>CAYGHU010000100.1:0-4447 GCA_964349785.1 uncultured Dehalococcoidaceae bacterium
CATCGCAAATCGGCCCCACTTCCTGCGGGGCGCAATCTGCGAGAAACGAGATGTATCTCTTATCGTCTGTTTCAACGGCAGCCAGGTGTGTGGCTCGGTGGTCAGGCTCGAACACATGACTCTCGTCGAGTCTGCTCGCCTGTGCTGGACCGGGGCCCACGAATACCGCCGACACTGCGGGGACGAGCACCGCCGCCACCGCAACGAAGAGACTGACAACGGTCACTTTCAGCGCGGTCATGGCCGCTCCCAAACGATAGCCTCCGGCGCTCACGCCTGACCTTCATCGCGAAAGAGGCCATCAAGCGGAGTCCGCGGTTCCAGGAGCAGTCTGGACGCAGGCTCAGTGCGCCGCCTGGTGCGAATGTCATTGCATCTTCATGACCTTGGTCGTTGCGCGGCCCAGTGTCGCGATTTCAGTCACTCAAGCACGGCAGGGTTACTGAAGGCGCAGATCGATGATTGGATGCTGCCCTGACGCAAATCCTGACAGAAGTCCGGAATGCGGCAGGACGAATGGCACAGGCGATCCTTGCGTGCCAGCGAGTAGTGTCGATAACGGTGGAGAGTCGCTCAGCTCGCTTTG
Source organism: uncultured Dehalococcoidaceae bacterium (assembly GCA_964349785.1). Lineage (GTDB taxonomy): Bacteria > Chloroflexota > Dehalococcoidia > UBA2979 > UBA2979 > JAIBBD01. The sequence goes on from CAYGHU010000100.1 coordinate 587, forward strand.
AGAAAGGAGGCCTCGCGTGGACAGGGCAGTCTGTTTAGAGATCGAGCCTCCGCCGGTCACGCGCCAGCGTGCGCCGCGATTCGCTCCGGCCTTGCGCCCCTAAAGGGCGCGGCTGCGCCAACGGCGGAAGCGTTGCGCTCGACACCGGGGGATCCCGCCTTGGGCGGGGTTCTCACTTCTCCGCTGCATTCTGGCAAGTGACCGGTCAAGGAAATGGGACGAAGTGCATCCATAGAGCAGGCCGAACGTCTGATGCGGATCTGACGACCGAGGGCGATAGTACGGCCAGCGGCCCGTCGGCTCAGGAACTTGAAAGGTGCGGCACATGTACGAACTGCGTCGTGTGGTGATCATGGGCGCAGCAGGACGTGATTTCCACAACTTCAACGTTGTATTCCGGGACGACCCATTGGTCGACGTGGTCGCGTTCACCGCGGCTCAGATTCCCGGAATCGCGAACCGGATGTACCCTCCAGCTCTCGCCGGCCTGCGCTATCCGGAAGGTATCCCGATCGAAGACGAGGCGCAGCTGGAGGTCATTTGTGCCCGCTGGCACGCGGATGCCGTTGTCCTGGCGTATAGCGACCTCAAGCACGAGCAGGTCATGCACCTGGCATCGCGGGTGCTGGCCGCGGGGGCCGACTTCATGTTGCTCGGTCCGGAGCGGACCATGCTGCAGGCAGAAGTGCCCGTGATCGCCGTCTCAGGCATTCGCACCGGCTGCGGCAAATCGCAGATCGCCCGTTGGCTCGGTCGTGAGTTGCGGGCGAAGGGCTACCGTGTCGCCGCAGTCCGCCACCCAATGCCGTACGGCGACTTGGAGCGTCAGCGGGTTCAGCGTTTCGCCAGCCGCGCTGACCTTAACGCGGCGCAGTGCACTATCGAAGAACGCGAGGAGTTTGAGCCGCACATCGCCGCCGGGACCGTCGTGTATGCCGGAATCGACTACGAGGAGATCGTGCGGCAGGCGGCCGCGGAATCAGACATCATCATCTGGGACGGCGGCAACAACGACTTCCCCTTCTTGCGCCCTGACCTTCATATCTGTGTCGCGGATGCGTTGCGTCCGGGCCAGGTGACGCAGTACTACCCCGGCGAGGCGGTCCTGCGCATGGCCGATATCGTTGTGGTGAACAAGGTCGATGCCGCGTCGTCGGCCGACGTGCGGCGCGTCCACGACGAAGCGCATGCTATGAATCCGAAGGCGGACATATTCCGAGCGGCCTCGCCGGTCACACTCGACGAGGCGGCGGCGGTCTTGGGGAAACGCGTGCTCGTGGTAGATGACGGCCCCACCATCACGCACGGCGGCATGCCGTACGGCGCCGGCTACGTCGCGGCAATCTCTGGGCGCGCAGCGGAGATCGTAGACCCTCGCCCGTACGCCACGGCAGGCGTCCGAGCCGTCTACTCGCAGTACCCGCACATCGGTCCTGTGCTCCCCGCCATGGGCTACGACTCGCACCAGCTGGGTGACCTCCAGGCGACAATCAACGCGGCGACCGTCGATATTGTCGTGAGCGGTACGCCTTGCGATCTCCAGTCGTTGATCCCACTGAGACACCCCGTCATCCGGGCACGCTACGAGTTCGCGGAGGTCGACGAACCAGGACTCGGATTACGTGTGGACCGCTTCCTCGCGACACACCTGACAGGGCGAAAGGTGCGACCGTACGGCCACTCGCATGCATGACGTCTGGTCATCCGAATCGGAGCCCCCCACCATCGCGTACTACTTTCCCCACGCGAGTTGTGCTCCCGAATGCCCAGCCCGCACGGTCCACAACAGGGTCACAAGACCGAGTAGCGTCGCGCCTGCATAGAGGCTCGGCGTCAGCCAGCGCGACCTGAACCTCGCTGGAAGCCAGCGCTCGCTCGCATAGAATCCGACCATAGCCACAGCGGAGACGAATGACAGGAATGCGGCAGTATTACCGAGTTCGGGGTGTTCACCGAAACGCGGCCGCGGCTGTCCAGCGGCGGCCGCAACCTTTCGGACGTGCTCTTGGAGCGGCTCGCCAGTCTGGGACGCGAGGAACGCAAACAACCAACCCAGCACGGCTGCTGATGCGATGATCAGGCCGAATTGCTTGCGCCACACCGCTCGCCAGCCTGTTAGCACGAATGACAGCACCGCGATCGGGACCAGCACCACCGCCCCGTGCACGATCAATGGATGGGCGGGTAGTCCGAACAGTGAGTCGAGTTCCATAGACAACCTTCCTGTTACGTGAGGATGTAGTCGTCATGGGCCGTCAGCCGGGCACACTCTCAGGTACCCACAGTTGCGCCCTCAACCGTCCGTTCTCGTCCCTGCGCTCGGCACATGGGAGGAAAGAGATGCCGCACCCGTAGGACGGGCGGGGCGCGGTCGGCCATGTCGCGACGGGCCATGGATCGCGAAGATGACGCGGAACATGACAGCCGCGAGGACGGCTGATCCGCTCATTAGATAGAACCACTGGGCAGCGATCCCAGTGTCCGATCCCGCAGTGATGCCATGCAGGATCGCGAGAAAGAATGAGCCGAAGGCGAACGCGTGGATCGCGCGCCAGACTACGTACGAGATGCGCTTTCGGAACCAGCTTGAGAGCGCGATGAGGACGATGCCCCAGCCGGCAACAGTCCCGAGAGCGACCGGTCCGGTGAGTCGCGAGGCAGCGAACGGCACTGCAGCATCGATGCCGGAGATGTGCGACTCAGAATGCACGACGATCGCGGCGACATGGAGCAGCACACTGATCACGGCCGCGAGCGTCCACTGCTGATGTAGGTACAGCACCGTCTTTCGCGCCACCAACCCGTCGGCCCCGCGCGAGCTGACAAGCACCCCGAAGATCATGGAGAGCGTCAGCGACAGGTAGGCGACGAAGCCCAACGAGCGCGATGCCCACCACAGCCACGGCGTCTCCGCGTCCGCCTGCTGGACCGTTTGCACCAGCGAGAGCGTGACGCCAGCGGTACCAACCACGAGTAGAATCGAGATTGCGATCCGCATGAGTACCCTTGTCATCAGTTGAGCCACTTCTGAATCCCGGGCGTCATCACCCATTGCCCGTCCCTGCTCTCCAGCAACGCCTCGGCGTGGAATCGCGGCAGCAGTGGCAGGGCGCGAGATGCATCGGCGATGAGCGCCGTCGCGAGGACATCGGCGCTCATCGCGTCAGGCGCAATGACCGCGGCGGTCACAAATGGGCCACTGGCCGCCTCACCGGATGCTGGCGTAATGATGTGATGTGCCTTGCCTCTGTCGGTCTGCCAGGTACGCACCAGGGAAGACGAGGTTGCGACCGCCCCGGAAGTGAGACGGAGCACGTGCCCGTTTCCGGCGCCGATCGCCCATTCGGCCCTTCCCGCGGTCGGCGTCCCAACGCGGATATCGCCGCCCCCGTCCACGAGATATGAGCGTGCCCCTGCCTCGACGAGGAGGCGCGAGACACGGTCCACTGTCCACCCTTTCACCAAGCCGCCGAGATCCACGAAACCGCCGCCGCGCAACTCTACTCGGTCACCCATGACCGAAATGTCTGGGTGCTCGCTCACGATGCCGGTCACCTGGAGTTCCTGCCCGGCAATCTCTTCAAACGATCGGGAGTAGCCCGCCGTAATGACGTCACCGCCAACGGTCGGATCGAACGCTCCCTTGGTCCACCGCCGAAACTGAAGCGACTTTCGCATCACGGCGGCGACGACTGGATCCCGGAGCGACCGCTCGCGATTGAGCCTTGAAAGTGCTGAGTTCGGACGAAAGCGGGAGAAACGCCGTTCTTCGCGGAGTACGTGCTGCTGAGCCCGATCGAGCGCAACGCCGCCGCAACCATCGGCGGACAGGAACCACTCGGTACCCATCGCGCGAAATGT
>CAYGHU010000100.1:4547-6265 GCA_964349785.1 uncultured Dehalococcoidaceae bacterium
CGCCGCCGCAACCATCGGCGGACAGGAACCACTCGGTACCCATCGCGCGAAATGTGCGCTCAATCATGATGCCCTCGATTTTCGGACGGGGATTACTGCCTTCGTCGGAGCCGGTGCGGGGATCAACCCCTGGCCCGCTGTCATGATGTCGCCCGTGAGGCCTGTCGTTGCAGCGGAGGACGCCACCTCAGTCTGGGCGGACGGCGCGACAGCAGCGGGCTGACTATCCTGCCTCACGACTCCGAGCCAGGAGACAGCGAATGCGGTCACCGCCACTGCGGCTACGGTGAAGTTGACGTCTGTCTTGTTCACTGCTGCTTCGTTCCCATCTCAGTCGTCGTCATATTCACGGCTTGCGGAGAAACTGCTACGTTCGGTTACCCGGGAATACGAGCGTTCTTCGTGCTCGTCGTCATGCTCCTCGTCGTCGTCCCACTCTTGGAATCCGGACGTGGCGTCCGGTCCGCTTCCAATGAGTCCGCTGCTGCCTGTGGCCTGCGTAGCAAGCGGCGCGGCGTTAGCGGCCGCGACGGCGGTATCCGCGGCCGCGCCGCTCCGCTCAATGCCGAAGAGTCCGACCGTGCTGCCCGCCGCAACCATGACGGCAACGGCCACCGCTGTGCCGATGGCGGCCCACATCCACGCAATTCGTCGTTGCATGATTTCGCTCCTTCGATTGCTATTCCTTGTATATCCAGCATGGCATCGCATTCTGTGACATCGCTTAGAGCCCGATTTGAATCCTCAAATCGTCACGCTTTTCGGCCGGTCGATGTCGCCCGGCGCAGCCCAAGCGAGCTACGCTGAGCTCATGCATCTCCTGGTAGCCGAAGACGATCGCCGGCTGGCGCGCTTGCTGGAACGAGGCCTGACTGATGAGGGCCATGTAGTTGATGTCGCGTTCGACGGCGACGAAGCCCTGGCGCTGGCTCTTAATGGTTCTTTCGACGTGCTCGTGCTCGATGTATTGATGCCCGGCCGCACCGGCTTCGACGTCGTCCGCGAGTTACGCGCTCACCGGATCGGCACACCCGCGCTGTTCCTCACCGCGCTTGGGGAAGTGTCCGACCGCGTCCAGGGGTTGGATGCTGGAGCCGACGACTACCTTGTGAAGCCGTTCGCCTTCGACGAACTGGTGGCCCGTATCCGCGCCCTCGGGCGGCGTGGCGGCGGACCGAGCCAGACAGTGCTCAGCGAGGGCAACATAGAGCTGGACCTGCTCCGCCACGAGGTTCGGCGGGATGGCCGACCCGTCGACCTATCGCCGACGGAATTCCGCCTGCTGGAGTACCTCATGCTCCATCCGGGGCACACGCTGACCCGTCGCGCGATCCTCGAGCACGTGTGGGGATATGACGCGACGATGGACACGAATGTCGTCGATCTGTACGTCCACTACCTTCGCCGCAAGCTCGGGCGGGATACGCCCATCTCTACCGTGCGCGGGCTGGGCTATCGATTGGACGCCGGCAGTTGACGTTCCGGCATGCCCGCTTCCGGCTCACCGCCTGGTACACAGCTATCTTCCTCATCGTGTTGGTGGCGCTGGGGCTGGCTACCTACATCGCGCTGACGCGGAGCATTGACCGCCAGATCGACTCCGCCATCGAGGACACGATTACGCAGTGGGTAGCCACCGCTCCGAATCTGGATACGCTACCTCCGCTGAACGAGGAGCACGGCGAGGAGACCCTCGATGTGTTCATTCTGGCTTTCCG
>CAYGHU010000101.1:0-6084 GCA_964349785.1 uncultured Dehalococcoidaceae bacterium
GTCATCGGCTCGGCGGCGTCGGTGTCCGCGAACGTGCCGCGCTGGCGCGCATCGTCGGCGGGGAACTTCTCCATCAGGTCCACGGCGCCCATGACCGTGCCCTCGCCGTCCTTGCCGAGCATCGCGAGGAGCTCGGGCGGGAGGGGGACGGAGCGCGTGGCGCGACGGGACTCCTTCGCCGTGGGCGGGGTCAGGAGCTCCTTGACGCTGGAAGGCTGGGGGCGCTGCCACGTCGGTTCGCCCGGGCCTTCCTCCTCGACGCGCTGCCCGAACTGGTTCATCGCCGCGTGCTTCACGAACTGCGTGAGCTCCATGCGCTGCGTCGGGTTCAGGTTGTTTAGCGTGCGCTCCGGCAGGCGCGGCATGAGGTAGTCGTGCAGCTGCACGTCGAGCTTGGTGCGCACGTCCGAGCGCTTCGGGGCCTTGCCCTCCGCGTACGCCGCCTTGCCCGCCTCCAGCGCCTCGTCGAAGGACTTCTTGACGCCCTCCCACTCGCGCCTGACGCGCGGGGCGTGCTTCTGGTCGTTGACCCACTGCTTCGCCGCGGCCTTGAACTCGGCGCGCTTGTCCGGGTCGTTGACCAGGTCGCTGACCTCGGCCGCCGTCTTGCCCATCTTCTTGGCGATCTTGGTGAGGCTCGACTCCTCGTCGGTGTCCAGCTGGTCGATGGCGCGGCCCACGGCCTCGGGGTCCCCGGCGATGGCCGGGTCGCCGATGATCTTGCTCAGGTCGTCGGAGTCCACGACGTCGGGGGTCTCGTCGGCGATCTCCGCGACGCGCTGGCGCCGGGTGAGCATCTTCTGGGCGCCCTGCACGCCGTCGGCGATCGCTCCCGGCAGGACCTCCGCGCCGCGGCTGGCCGCGCCGAAGCCAGCGCCGCCGATGGCACCCTGGATGCCGGACTCGACGAGGGCGTGGGCGTCGCCCGACTTGTCCCGGCCCGGCTCCAGGGCAGTGTGCCCGGCCTGGCCCAGGAGCTCCTGCGTGGCCTCTGTGCCGGCCTCCACGCCCGCGCCCTTGGCCACCTGGCCCGGCAGGCTGCCGGAGCGCAGGGAGGGCTTCAGGAGGCGCCGGGCGGCCATCCCGGGCAGCAGGGTGTCCAGCGCGGCGGAGCCGGCGCCCACGGCGAGCATGTTGGCAGTCTTCTCGCCCGGGGTGCCCGGGGCGTTGCGGATCCGACCCGCCTGCTCGCCGGCGTTCGGGACGAACGAGCCCCCGAAGCCGCCGACGAACGCGCCGCGCACGCCGCCTGCGACCCCACCCACGGCGGTGCCCGCGACGGCGGGAAGGAACGAGGAGGCGGCGTTGCCCAGCGCCCCGCCGACGTAGTCGACGAGGGTGTCGAAGTCCTTGACCTGCCGGTAGTCCTTGACGTCCGGGCCCACGGCCTCGGCGAACTGGGTGAAGCGGTCGGCCTCGGCCATGCGCGAGGCGGCGAACTCGGTGAGCCCGGCGGACTCCGCGAGGTTGGCGGCGAAATTGTTGAAGGTGGCGCCCAGGCTGTTCATCCCGCCGCGTGCGCCCTTGCGCACCTGGTTCGCCCCGGTGGCGAACGCGTCGGCGTCGAACTGCTCCTGGGTGGCCTGCTCCAGCGGGGCAACGGCCCGCGGGTCGTCCTGCCCCTCCAGGCCCAGCACCACGCGCGGGTCAGCCATCACTTCTCTCCTTTCTTAGCCTTCTGCTTGGCCTCGAACTCCTCCTTGGTCGGGAGGTTGGTCAGGTAGCGCTGCATGTCGGCGTTGGTCGGGTCGTTGGGCCCGAAGAGACGCATGATACCACCCCGGGCCACTTCCACGTCGACGCTGTTCCCGTTCTCCGTGTACACCTGGTTGCCCTTGCGGTAGGCCGGGCGGTACGAGAACGAGTCCTTCGAGTCGAACTGCTTGTTGCCGAAGTAGTCGCGCAGCGACTGCGCCGTATCTCCGCGGCCGCGCTCGACCGCCTTGCGCCACTGCTCGGCGTCCAGGAAGTCATTGATCGCCGCCGGGGAGGCGTCGCCCTTGCCAGCGTTGCGCCGGCCCAGAGAGTAGTCCGCGCGCTGCGTCATGTCGGCGGTGCGCTGGGCGCTAGTCCGCGCGGCCATGTCTTTGTCCATCTTCAGGAGTTCGGGGTCGGACTCCACCGCGGCCTTGATGCGCGCCGCGCTCGTCTCCGAGCGGGCCTTGTTCACGTCAAGCGCGGCCTTCGCCGCGGCGGTCTGCGCCTGGCTCTTCTTGATGCCGACCTCCGCGTCCGCGCGGTCGCTGCTCTTCTCGCGGTGGCGGGCGTTGTACCCGGCCATCGCGCCGATGTACCCGCCCATCGCCTTCTGGCCCGGGGTCAGCTGCGGCGTCGCCTCGGCGCCGCGCGCCCCGCGCGAGTCGACGATACGTGCCTGCCGGTCTCCGCCCTTGAACGCGCCGGTGCCGCGCGCCGGGACGTCGGTGCCGGTGATGAGGTCGTCCGCGGTGCGCGGCTCTCCGTGCACGTTCGGAACGGTGCGCAGGTCCTCTGGGGTGCCGGCGTCGGGGTTCACGGCTGCTGCCGGGGGCACCACGCGCTCGGGTGCGCGCACTCCGCCCTCGGTGGAGAAGCGCTGGCCACGGGCCTGCGCGTCGTTGCCGAACATGCCCATTACCCCTCCAGCCACGCGGTTCGCCATGCCAGCGAAGCGCGAGCCCACGTCGTCCACCAGGCGCGCGGCGTTCTCGGGAACGCCCAGGCCGCGGGCCCCGCGGTACAGAGCGGTCTCGTTCGCCGGCAGGCCCATCTCGGTGCGCAGCGCCTCGGTGGAGGTGCCGTCGCCGGTGACGGCGCCGACGCCCTCGGTCACGCCGGTGTACGCACCGCTTGCCGCGGCCACCCCGGTGCCGATCTTGCCCAGCATCGCACCCGCGCGACCGAGCATACCCGGCGGCCTGGGCTGCGCGCCGCGAGCGCCGGCCTGGGCAGGAGCGGGCTGCCGCGGAATCGCCGGGCTGGCGCCCGCGCGCTGGACGAACGTCTTGTTCGAGCCGAGCCCGGACTCGCGCGCGAACTGCTGCGCCTCGGGACTGGCGACGCCGGCCCGCAGATCCACGTTCGGATTCGCGCGCATTGTCGGGCCCTGGGCGCCCTGCGGAACCGCGGCCTGCGCCGCCTGCACGTTCTGCCCCAGCGGCGTGCTCATGGGGTTGTGGACACCGCTCTGCACCTTGGCCTTCTCCACCGTGTCGAAGATCGTGGGCTGCGCCGGGGCCACCGGCGCGGCGCGGGCGCCCTGAGCCGCGGCGGACTGGGCCGGCGCGGGCTTCGGCTGCTCGGCGGACGTGTTCAGCACTCGCTCGGGAGCGTCGGCGCTCTTGCCGAGCATCGCGTTCGTCGCGTTCTTGATGCGTCCCGCGCTCTCGTTGAAGAAGTCCTTGATTCCAGCCATGTGTGTCTCCTTACGCCGCCTTCGTTGTCAGGCCGCTGATCGAGCCCAGCAGCGAGGTCGTCATGTCCCCGTAGAACTTCGTGCCGTACCGGTTCACGCTGTCGACGTTCTCCACTGTCAGCTTGAGCTGCTCCAGCCGGTTCTTCGTCACCGCGACCTTCGAGTCCAGCGCCGCCATGTTCCACACGTTGTTCATCTTCTGCGCCTCGACCCGCGTGCTCACGCCCGCCAGGACCGCGTCCGACAGCGCGCGGTACACCTGCGCGTTCACGCCGGCGGTGGCCACGTACGTCTTGTCGCGGTCCAGCCGCGCGTCCACCTTCTTCGTCACGCCGGTAAGCTGCGAGTCGTACTGCGCGATCTGCGCCTTGTACTGCTCCACCAGCGCGTCGTTGCCCGCGGTCAGCGCCCGGATGCGCGACTCCTCGGCCCGCACCCGCGTCTCGAACGCCGCGATGTCCGTCTTGTAGATGTCCATGCGCGCGGCCTGCCCGTCCACGGCGGCGCGGTACATGCCGAACTCCGCGGCCTTCGCCTGGACCTTCGCCGTGAACGCCTGCACGCGCGACTTGAACACCTCGACGCGCTGCGCCTGGATGTCCGCGAGGAGCCCCGCCGCCTCGACGCGCGTCTTGTACAGGTTCGCCACGGTCTGCACGCCGTTCAGCTGCGCCTGGTACAGCGCCACGCGCTGGGCGTTGAACTGCCCGCGCAGCGCCTCCGCCTCGATCTGCGCCTTGAAGAGCTCCGCCTTCGAGAGCTCAGCGCGCACCCGCGTCTCGAACACCTGCGCCTCCACCTTGTGCGCCTCGAGCTGCGCGCTGAAGCGGCGCACGCTCGCGTCGAAGAGGGCGATGCCGATCTCGGCCACGGCCTTCGCCGCGTTCAGCGCCCGCTCCTGCGTGGCGTTGTGCAGGTCGATGTAGATCTTCTCGTACTCCGCCACCTGCTGGATGGTGAACTTGCGGTTCTCCACGTACATGTCGGCGCGCTTGAGCGCGATGTCCGCGTTCGCCTTCGAGAGCTCCGCCTGCAGCGCCTGGCGCGCCCGGTCGATGCCCGCGGCGATCGACGCCTGCGGGAGGGGCATGCCCGTCGCCGCGGCGCGGCCCATCGCCTCCTCCAGCTGCGCGCGTCCGGCCTGCTCGGCGCGGTCGCGGGCGCGGGCCCAGAGCAGCAGCTCGTCGCCGGGCTCGATGCCGTACCCGCCGTTCACCAGGTCGCCCAGGAGCTTTGCCACCGCGGGGTCGCGCAGCGCCGAGGAGTACTCCGCGTCCACGAACGAGAACTCCGACGTCGGTGCGACCAGCGTGTCGACGGGCGCGGCGCTGGAGAACGAGGGCAGCGAGAAGGACGGGGCCACCGGGAGCTGGAGCTCCTCGAACGTGGGCACGTTGGGCAGGGCGAAGACCGGGGAGTCGGGCACCGCCACGTCGGTCAGCGTCGGCTCGTCCGAGGGGGCGTCGCCCACCGCGGTGTCGGGCAGGTCCGGCATCACGATCACCGGGCGCTCCGCGTCCAGCGTGGGCATGGTCGCCGTGGGCAGGGTCAGCGTGGGCGCCGCCGGCACCGCGACGCCGCCGATCTGGTCGATCTCCCCGTCGATGGCGGTGCCGTCGAACTGGAGGTAGCCAGGCGTTAGACGCGTGAGACCAGCCAGCTCTCCGTCGTAGTCCCACTGCAGGTAGTTCAGCTCGTCGAAGTCCCCGACCGAGCGGAAGTCCGTGGCGGCGTCCACCGTTCCAGTCAGGAACAGCTCCGCCTGGCCGATGAGGTACTGCGCGTTGGCGGTCGCAGCCGCCTGGACCTGGGCTACGGACTCGCCGGCGGCTGCTGTCAGTGGCATCTACTTACCCCAGTCGTCTGTTGGCGGGCGTCATCGGGAGCTCCATCGTCGCGAGCTCGATGGCCGCGTTGTCCACCCCCGAGACCTCCACGCGGTAGAACCGGGACAGGAGCCCCCGGCCCAGCTTCGCGCGCACCTGGTGGATCACGTCGGGGCGGTAGTTGGGCACATTATAGTCGAAATACGTGTCCTCGTCCGTCCACACGCGCATGCGCAGCGGGCCGTCGAAGCGAAGCGACATCAGGACCTCGTCCAGGCGCTTCTTGCGCAGGAGGTCGTCGGCGGGCAGGGAGCGGCGCACGCCGCGCGCACCGGTGCCGTCCATGAAGCCCGTGCGGAACGACCAGTCGATGTTGGCGCCCTCGTCGTCGTCGCCAGAGAGGAGGTAGATGCCCGAGGGGCCCGCGCCGAAGCGCCGGCCGTCGAGCTCCGCGAAGCCGGAGAACGGGTACGCCTGGTACTCCGTCACGGCCTCGTTCGAGGCGTTCATGGCCCACGCGCGGGACGTGCTGGCCAGGGCCGGCCCGCCGCGCCCCGAGCCGCGCAGCCGCTCGAAGGATGCGTCGACGGCCCCGACGGTCGGGGCGGTGCCCACCAGGGCGGGCTCCATCTCCTCGAAGGAGGCGACGACGGCCCCGGCCGAGCCCACCAGCGCCGAACCCTGGGCGCGCAGGGCGCGGAACGCGGCGTCCACCGTGCCGAAGGTCGGGGCGTTCCCCGCGCCGAGCGCCGACATGGGCTGGAACTGGGCGGAGACCATGCCGATGCCGTACCCGCTGCCCGCGCCCGCGGCGGCCATGGCGCGGAAGAAGCCGCCCATGCTCGCGACCGTGCCCACCAGGCC
>CAYGHU010000102.1:0-1726 GCA_964349785.1 uncultured Dehalococcoidaceae bacterium
AAGCCAGTCTCCGTATGTCCGGTGACGACGACGTCTATCTCGTCATCCATCGCTTCGACGATCGGGACGACATCGCCCGTGACCGGGCCGCCTTCAAGGTCTCCCTCGCCGCCTCCGTGCAGCAACACGACAATCGTCTCCACGCCTCGGCGTTTCAGTTCGGCTGTGTACCTGTTGACCGTCTCCGCCTCATCGAGGAAGTCGATGCCAGCGACGCCGGACGGCGTGACGATGGTCGGCGTGGAGCGCAGACTGATGCCGATCAGTCCGATGCGCACCCCTCCGATCTTCTCGATAGCGTACGGAGGCAACATGGGCTTGCCGCTGTCGTGATAGACGACATTCGCGGCGAGGTACTGAAACTTGGAGCGGGTCACACAGCTGCCGTCCGCGTGGCAGCCGCCATTCTGTAGCCGCAACAGCTCGGTCACGCCGTCGTTGAGCTCATGGTTGCCGAGGGCGCTGTACTTGAGCCCCATAAGGCCGAGCGCCTCGATCGTTGGCTCGTCGTGCAGCAGACCGGAAACCGGCGGGCTGGCGCCGATGAGGTCGCCCCCGCCGACGATCAGCGACTCGACGCTGTCTTGCTTCGCATCGTACCGCCACTGGCTCAGATAGCTCGCGAGTACGGCTGCGCCGCCGACCGGGCGTCCGGAACTGACGCCAGAGTCCAACACACCATGGAAGTCATTGACCGCGAGCAACTGCACCTTCACGCGGTGCCCCTTCGCGGCCTCCGTCGGCAGTACCGAGGCAACTCCAAACAACGTCGCCAACAGCGCCACGAGGAACGCGCTTCTTCGCCAGAACATTGAGACTCCTTCGAAGAGCGCATGCATCGCTCAGGGCACGTACTGTTCTACAACGATGTACCAGCGAGGACACAATACGCGCCACTGCTGAACGCGCGCGGCACGGATGCGGGCTGACAAACCTCGGCACTATCGCATCGGGAGCTACGTGTCTTACTTCATGGAGAACGACGGGTACTCGTCCACCATCAGGCCGACGTAGGCCGTCACCCGCGCACTCCAGCGGGCAACTCCCACGAGAAAATTGAATGGGCCTTGCGGGTAACGGCCGGTGACCAGGACGACAATCCACGTCCAGAGATAGGCGAAGACCGCGCCGATAAAGAGGAAGAACAGAATGATGTAGTGCGGCGCCGCGAGGAGCCATTTCACCAGCGGCATCCAGCGGCTGTACTCCTCGCGCCGCTCCACGGAGTAACGGACGGGAGGATATTGCCCCTCGTCGAACGAGAAGGGCGGATAGCGGTCGTAGAACAGCACGTAGACCCACGTGTTCTGGGTCCAGCGCTGAATGCCAACCGCGAGCTTGAATAGCCCCTCTGGGTAACGGCGGGTGAACAGGATCGCGAAGAAGGCGATGAACGTGATCACGTTAGCGAGGCTGCCGAGCACATTCACAATTGCGAGGTGCGGCACCGCGAGCAGCCAACGGACGAGGATCATCCAGCGGTTGCCGCCCTCGGGATAGTCGATTTCGAGATGAACGGGGTATTCGGCGGAAGCGGACATGGCAGTGGGCATCGTGGCCATTTCGATCCTCCTCGTCGTTTGCGGGTGCACGATATCACGTCTGGCGATGGCCTGGTGCCGAGGCGCACGAGGATGCCGAGATACCCTACCTACCGAGGAGCGCGACGAACTCATCGACCGTGAGGTCGGCTGGCCGGATCAGGGTGCGGAAAATGCCGCGGTCG
>CAYGHU010000102.1:1826-6076 GCA_964349785.1 uncultured Dehalococcoidaceae bacterium
TTGCGCAGTGAGCCATTGGGGTTGGATTCGGCGGTGACGCGGCCTTCGGCGTCGCAATAGCGGAACGCGACGCGGCCCGCCGACTCGAGCATATCGAGCGTGGCCTCGTCGGCGAAGTAGTTGCCTTCGCCATGGGAGATCGGCACCTCCAGCACACGGCCGGGCTCGATGCTGCGGGTGAAGGGCGAACGGTGCTCTGCGGCGACGAGGTTTGTCGGCTGACAGCGGAACTGCAGCGAGTCGTTGCGCATGAGCACTCCGGGCAAGAGCCCGGCTTCGCACAGGATCTGGAAGCCGTTGCAAATCCCGATCACCAGCCCGCCCGACTCGGCATGACGCCGCACCGACTCCATCACCGGCGAGAAGCGAGCAATCGCCCCGCAGCGTAGATAGTCGCCATACGAGAAGCCGCCAGCAAGCACGACCAGCTCGTCACGCTCGAACTCGGGGGACTCGCGGTGCCAGACGCGCCGGGAATCAATGCCCGAGCGGCCGAGCGCATACATGCAGTCGCCATCGCTCCAGGTGCCGGGAAAGACGAGGACCGCAGCGCGCATCGACAGCCTCCAGCGTTAGGGAGATCTCAGTATAAAGCGCCCGGGGCTACGGACTGTCCTCCGTGAAGTCCGAGGAGTCGCGCGGGGGCGGCGGCGGAAGCTGCGCACGTGGGCGAGGAAGCCGAGGCCAGCGCATGCCTTCCGGCCCACTGTCCAGTGCGCTGCCTCGGCGGCTCGCAAGCTCGCGCTCGGTCGGCTCGGGGTACTGCACACGCGGGTGATAGACGGAGTTCAAGATCGAAGAGTAGACCTCCGCCACCGCGCGGAGGTCGCGCATCGAGATATCGCTCTCGTCGAACTGACCCTCCTCGAGGCGTTCCTGGATCACCGCCTCGACGATCTCCCGGATGCGTTCGGGGGAACGGTCCGCCGAGGCGCGGACGGTGGCCTCCGAAGAGTCGGCGAGCATCACCAGCACGGTCTCCCGCGACTGAGGCTTCGGGCCGGGATAGCGGAACATCTCCGGATCGATGTCAGGGTCAATGGCGGCGGCCCGCCGGTAGAAATAGGTCACGAGCCGGGTGCCGTGATGCTGCGGGATGAACTGCACGACCGCGTCCGGCAGCCGCTCGCGGCGCGCGATCTCGATGCCCGCCGTGACGTGGCGCAGGATGACGCGGGTGCTCTGGAGCGGATCGAGCGGCTGGTGCGGACTCTCCTCCCCACTGTTCTCAATGAAGAAGGGCGGGGCGACCAGCTTGCCGATGTCGTGGTAGTAGGAGCCGATACGCACGAGAAGCGGGTCGGCGCCGATGCGCTCGGCGGCGCGTTCCGCCAGATTTCCGACCAGGATCGAGTGCTGGAAAGTGCCGGGCGCCTCGTCCTGCAGACGGCGGAGCAGCGGATGGCTGAGCTGCGTCAGCTCCATCAGCTCGACACGGGTGATGATGCCGAAGGGGCGGCTGAACAGCACGAAGACGCCAACGGCGATGAGTGCCGCAAAGATGCCGCTGACGGCGACGACCCCGGTGATCCAGAGAAGGTCGACGGCGCTGCGTTCGACCTCGACCAGCCAGACCATGAGCAACGCGACACCCGCGGCCGCCCCGGCGGCGATGCCGGCCGCGAGGTAACGATGCAGCCGCTCGGCGCGCGCGGCGACGTAGACCCCAGCCAGCGAGGACGATGCGACCGCGAGGCCCATCCTCGCGGTCTCCATCTCGCCCGCCGCTACTCCGTGGCTCAGGGGAAGCATGACGGTGATGAACGCGGCGACGGTCGTGAGCAGAATCGTGAGCAACACGCCGAGGCCCACATCGAGCAGGACCGCCGCGGCCATCGGCGCCGCGGCTAGCGGCAACGCGTACGACAGGAAGTGCCGGTCCTGGTCGGGCAATAGCACCGGCAGCGTGAACTTCAAGCCGAGCGACGGCAGCACGAGCAGGAGTACCAGCAAGGCGATCCTGCGGCTGCTCGCGAGCGAGGGCGGCTGCGCGACGATCGCGTACCCGCCTACCGCCATTCCCGCCACCGATGCGAGGAGCGCCGCCGCCAGGATGTCCGTGAACCGCACACCGTCCACGCGCAGCCCTGCCTCTTCCAGCAGCTCCACGTCGGCGGCGGTGAGCTGCTGGTCCTCGTTGACGAGGATGTCCCCGCGGGCGCGGCTGACATGGACGGGCGGTGTGCTGGCCCGCGCCTCGGTGCGGAGCGTGTTCGTGCGGGCGGTGTCGATGACCAGCGTCGGGACGACGTGCGGCGCGGCCAGCTCGGTCAATGCGGCCTGCTGGTCCGTGGTGAGCAGCGGGGACAGGAACCCGGAGACCTGCTGGCGCATCGTGGCAAGGTCTTTTTCCTGCAGCGTGCCGGATAGCGCCCTGCCCAGGGCAGCGCGCGCCTCGGTGGCCATCACGTCCCACTCCGCCGTCGAGGCGGCGGCGATGACTTGGGCCGAGCGTTGTGCCAACTGGGCCTCTGGGACGGCTCGGATGACGCTCTCACGCGCCGAGGCGGCAAGGCCCGGCTCAGTACGGATCGCGCTGATGGCCTCAATCTGGCGCTCAAGCTCCGCGAGCTCGCGGTCGCGCACGCCTGGATCGAATACGAACACGTCCGGCACGGCCGCTGCGGCCTCGGCCCGCACCTGCTCCGTCCGGATGGCGGAGTCGAATGAAAGCGCGCGAGGGGCGATCAGCGTCCACGGGACGCGTTCGCCCTCATCGAGCCGCGACCCAACTGGATACCAGGGGAAGACCGCGATAAAGAGGCCCACAGCGACCAGGACGCTCAGACCGATCGCCGCCGAGCGGCCGAAGCGCCGCGACCGGCTGGTCGGACGGCTCAGCACCAGGTGCTCCCCGTGGCACAGCAGCTCATGACGAAGAGGCTAGCATCTCCCGGATAAGAGCGTTCACACGCCCGCCCTCGGCCCGTCCAGCCACCTGCTTCATCAGCGGGCCCATGACCTTCCCGAGGTCACCCGGACCGTTGGCCCCGACGTCCCGAATGAAGTCACGGGCCAGCGCGGCCAGTTCAGCATCGGAAAGGGAGGCGGGGAGGTAGGAAGCGATGATGTCCAGCTCTTGCTGTTCGACCTCGACCAGATCCTCACGCCCACCGGCCCGGTACTGCTCGATGGAGTCGCGGCGCTGTTTCGCTTCGCGTTGCAGCGTCGTGATGGCCTCTTCGTCTGTCAGCTCGTGACCCGCAGCGATACGGGCGTAATCGAAGGCCGCGATCAGGAGGCGGAGCGTGTTTCGGCGCCGCACGTCTCCGGCACGCCACGCGGTAGTCATATCGTCGCGGATTGCCTGCACCAGTCCCATGCGAGGTGGCCTCCACTGAGCGGTCGCTTCGGTGGAATGAATTGCAGGACCCCGGCGGGGCCGGGGTCCGTGGGATCAGTGCTGCTTCGTTGCCTGCGTCCGGATGGCCTTCCGCAGTTTGCGGATGCGGGCCGCTTCCTTCTTCTTCCGTCGCACCGATGGCTTTTCGTAGTACTCGTGCCGTCGCGCGTCCGATAGGATGCCATCTGCCTGGACACGCTTATTGAAGCGCTTCAGCGCCGATTCCAGCGACTCCATCTCTCCGACTTGAACTTCGCTCACTTCTTCTCCTCCACCTCCCTTCCTTCTCAGTCAGGGCCCGCCGCCACCTGCAGGCGGCGCGCGTCCATCGAACCTAGAAGCGGGGTTGAACCTGGGTCAAATCAAAAGAGCACCGAGATGCGCCACCGCATCCCATGTGCTCTATGACTGTCCGTTTTTATTGACGAACACCTAGTCGGCGGATGGCAGCACCTTCGGCTGCAACTCCTCCATGCCACGACCGTCGATGTTCAGATTGCATTCACCGGGCTTGATGCAAAGCACCTCAATGCCTGAGAGCTCGTCCTTGTATCGCTTTCCGAGCGCCACCGCCATCACGATCCCCCTTAGAGTTGCACAACCTCTGCGCCATCGCAGCCGCGAAGCTCTCCGTCCCCTCCACGGGTGACGATGAACTCCGCGCCGCACTTGGTGCAGCGGTAACGCTTGCCTGTGACTACTGCCATTGTATCCCCCCATCGGCCGCCTGCGGCCTTAACGCCGGTGACGACGCTCACCGAGTTTGACGCCTTGCTTTATGTAACGGCTACTCTACGGTGAACGCCGCGCGCATACCAGAGCCGTAGTGACCAGGCACCTGACACACCAGGACGTACTTGCCGGCTTTCAGGTCGAGCGACAGATCAGCCGTCCGCTTGCTGGCGAT